>DAONCJ010000030.1:0-14612 GCA_035401985.1 Burkholderiaceae bacterium
CAGATCGGCCTCCCATTCCACCGCCCGGTAACGCGGGTTGGTCGGGTTGAGCGTGGCCTCCTTGTACGAATATTCGGGGTACTTCTTGCGCAGTTCGCCCAGCACCTCGGTGGCGACGAAGGCGGGCACCGACTGCGGCAGGAAGGTGTACTTCATCTGGGTCTGGAGCAGCGGCGCGATCTGATTCGATGTGAAGGTGCGGGCCGCGACGGCGCTCTCCATCAGCAGGCGCGCATTGCCTGCCACCTCCGCCTCGGCGTTGGTCCGAAGCAGATCGCGGGCGATCAGGGCGGTCGCCGCAAGTCCGGCAGCGAACACCAGCACGAAGATCAGATTGAATTTCAACAGCAGTTTCATGAATCGCACCTTCTTGAACGAGCGGCCCGGTGACCGGCATTGCCCGGACAGGCAGATCCGGACGGGTCTGGATTGTCAACTTCTGTCCGCGTGCAGCTTACTTGCTCGACCGTCCGGGCGAGACGGGATACTGACCAGCGGCAGGCTGCGGCCGAAAGCGTTCGGGAAACAGGAACCTTTCCCACTCCGGATGCAGCTTCAGGTTGCTGACCAGCGCGGCCTTGAATGCCGGATCGGAGGCCCGGGGCTGCCAGCGCGACATCAGGTCGCGGCGCAACCCGGGTTCCCCTTGCAGCCAGCCCTGGACATCCTCGTACGAGACCGCAGGCCCCGCCTTGAGCGCAACCTCCCGCTTGGCGAATTCGGCGTAACGCGCGGGCAGCGTGTCCAGGAAGGGGCGCGGCAGGCGGCCGATGAACTCGGTCGACGGACGCGCGCTGGCGGGGGTCTTCTTGTCGCCTGCACGCGACAGGAACTCCCCCTGCTTCAGGCTCAAGGCGCCCTCGCCACCTGGCGCCCCAGCCCGCTCGCGCCCCTTGATCGCCCCGGTTTCGGCGAAGACAGACACCTTGTCGGATCCCTGGGCCAGCACGATGACCGTGGCCTCGTCGATATCCAGCATGGGGGTGATGAAGGCCAGAGGCGTCGCGCCCCGCGGCACGGGTGCGCTGATCTTGAGCAGCCCCGACTGGAGGTACAGCAGGCGGCTGGAGGACTTCGGCGGGGGCTTGGGAAGCCACAGCGCACGCGCGTCGGGCCCGAAGTCGACGCGCAGGCCGTCGTCGCTTTCGATCCGCAGAAAGCCGGCCGCATCGACCATCAGGATGTCGCCGGCACGCAGCTTGACGCCTGCAGGTGCCGGCGAACGATTGACCCCGCGGACGATCTGCACCGGTCCTTCTGAAATGGTGATCACCGCGCTGCCGGCCTGCGCCACCGCCTGACCAGCCAGCAACCAGGCAAGCAGTGCCAGCGTCCGGGTGAAGAATTGGATCGGAATGTTCATGACCTGTGGCCCGCCTCGTCGTCCAGGCACTGCACGGTCAATGCATCGGATGCTGGACAGGCACTGATTCTGGCAGCGAAACACTCGGTGTCAATCAGACCTGCGTATCAGTTCGCCGGAAGTCCGCCGGAACGGGGCGCCGCGGACCGGGCCGCGTGCCGTTGACGCCAAGGTGCGACAATCGCTCTTTGGCTGAGACATATTCGCCCGACATGCTGCACAGCGTACGAATCCGGTTCGATTCCCTCGAAGACCGTCTCGAAGTGGTGATTCGCGTCAACGAGGACGGCGCCTATCGGTTTCACCTCACTCGCCGCATGACGGTGAAGCTGGCTTCACAGTTGCAGATCCTCGCCGCGTGGTCGGCCGCCGTTCCCGAATCGGTCGATCCCGTGACACGCGGCAGCATCGCTGCCAGCCATCACTCGGCGCTGGCTGCGCAAAGCTCGTTCACGCCGTCGCCCAAGCCCGCCACGCCGCTGACCGTCCACACGGGCGAGCGGCCGATGCTGGTCACCGACGTGCGCTGCGGACGGCGCACCGAGGACGACAAGTGGCTGTTGTCGTTCCGGTACGCGAAGAAGGAAACGCTGTCGCTGATACTTCAGCAGTCGACGCTGCACGGCATCATCGAGCTGTTGCGCCGCCAGCTCGCGGAGGCGCGATGGGGCCTGACGCTGCTGCCCGAAGCCGAGGCGCAAGCCAGCGCCGAGGCCCACGCCAAGGTCATGCACTGACGGGAACTCCACCCCGCCAGTCTTAATACCGAAGGCGTATTGGCTGGCAGCCGGGCGGCGACTAGATTGGCGACATCATGCCATCCGGTCTTCATTTTCCCCGCGGTCCCGGTCATCTGCTGCCCAGTCGGGCAAGCCTGGAATCCTGGCGCATCAGCCACTGGTCCGAGCAGCCGGCGGACGAACCGCGCCGCGAGTTCTCCGACCGCGATGCCCTGGACAGCTGGCTGCGCCAGTTCGAATCGCCACTCCTGCGCGAAGTTGCCGAATCGCTTGTCCGGGACTTCAGCCAGTCCCCGTGCGACGACGATCAGATCGTCAGCCAGCTTGCCGGGCGGATCCTGCAGGGCTCGCTCACCGTGCACGGCCCGCACCTCGACGACTACATCGAAGAGCACCCGACTCGTCCCGCCCGGCCCGCCGTCCCGAAACCCAATCCTGCACGTCCGCCACGCAGGCCCGAAGACAAGGTCAAGCCGCGAATCGTTGCGGTCGAGTTCCTCGACGGCCACCAGGACAAGCGGGTGTCGAGCGCGCGTCAGTACGTCAATCTCCCGGCCAAGACGAAGTGGGTCGATGGCAGCCACGTGCTCAACAAGGACCGCCTGGGGCACAAGCCGCGCATCCGTGTCTGGTTCGACCGGCCCGGATCGCACGGTTTCAAGGTCCGGCTGATCCCCGGGGCGGCGAACCGTCCCTACAGTGCCGCCGAAAAAGGGCGCAATCCGCGGTTCCGGTTCCAGGAGACCGAAAAGTCCTACGCCACCGGCGGCGATGGCACGACGATCCTGCCGATCGACGACTTCTTCATCACCGCAGCCGGTGGCCACGCGTACACGGTCGAGGCCACCGATGAGCACGGCAACACGGCGCGCAGCGGCGTGATCGAGTCGCGGCGGCTGGTCCACTACCTGCCAATCAAAATGCGCAACCTGACCGCGGCAGCGTCCAGCCTTGCTGTTTTCGAGGGCGAATACGCACGGCATGCGATCGACATGGTGGCGCTGCCGACCGTGGAGATGCCCCATCGGCACAACATCGGCCCCGACGACGAGGCCGCCCTCAAGAGGGCCGCTCAAGCGGCGTATCGCGGATCGCAGGCGCCGGCGCGCGAACCATTTGTACTGGCTGTGGTCTTCACCGACCATCTCGCGGTCAAGAACCCCGGCCAGGCGCTCACCTACACCGGACTCACAGTGGGGCCCGGCCAGCCCGATCAGGTCCTGGACATCATCGGCCCAGGGCTGACCAATCCTGCCCTCGCCCCCCGCTCGCTGTGGATCAACCTGGTTCCCGGAGAAGACTGGTTCGTGTCCGCCACCTACACGCCGACGGGCGGCGCGGTCGTGGCGCTGCCCAAGGCAAAGTGCACGCCGGTGCCCGACAACGCCGCCACGCCCGACAACTGCACGTCGGTCAGGGTCGATGTCAGCGGCCTGCCGGCGGGCACTGGCAGCATCACCCTCACCGTCAACTGGGTCGACCGGATGCGCGGCGGCCTGGCCTTCGGTGCCGGCAACGCCATACTGATCGGCACACGCGCCTGGTGGCGGACCAAGTCGCAAGCCAGCCAGAACGAGACGCTGGTGCATGAAGCGGGCCACCAGGTCGGCATGGTCAGCCGCGGAGTCGGCCTTCAGCCCGACGAGGTGGCCACCCGCTACGACAACGCGAAGGGACACGTCGGCAATCACTGCCATCACGGCATTCCCGCCGGGCAGGCTCGTTATGATTCATCGGCCGACCGAGCCCTGTCGGACTGCGTGATGTACGGCGCAGGCAACGGTCATTCGGCGTTTTGCCCGAGTTGCTCTCCGGCCGTGCACAAGGTCGACCTCAGCGCCGGCTGGGCCCGGTTCTGAGGCACTGATGATGGGCTCGCATGCACAACATCCTCACTCTGCTGTCGCTGCTCGCGGCACTGGCAGGCATGGCGCCAGCAATCGCCGTCGCCGCGGACACGCTACCCAGGAAAGGCAGACCCGTGAGCACTGAGCAAGACGCGTTTTCTTCGGTCCCGCTCAACACCCGGCAGGCAAGCGCCTGCTCGCCTGCGGCACCCGACGATGCCGCGTGGCAGGGCATTCTTGTGCGCGCGCCCGACGTGGTCCTGATCGGCGGGGCGGGCGATGCGGGGCCTGTGCGTCCGCGGGGCCCCTTGTGCGGTCTGTACCGCATCGGACTCGACCGGCTGGCCGATGGTGTGCCCATGCTGCTGAAGGCAACCGAGCGTGCGACGGGCAGGCGCTACACGGGCGTCGTGCTGGATCGCGACGGCGGCCACGACGAACCCCCTCCAGCGCGGCGCGCCATCGATCCGGCACGCCTGGCCCGCATGGTCACCAGCAGCTACTTCAACCTCGACCTGTTCGATTACCTGAGCCTGCCGCTGCGCGCCGGAAGCTATCTGGTTCAGGCCGAATACGGCGGGCTGACATCCAACACGGTGTTGATCGAACTGCGCGAAGCGCCACGGTGACGGCGCGCGAAGCTACCCGGTGAGGGCCCTCGAAGCGCCTTGAGCGCGCAAAGGCAACGCCCGTTGGGTCCAATCGCCCACGTTGGGTCGGGGCATTTGCCCCAATGACTGGGGCAAGACGCTGCACGACGCCAGACATTTTCGCCACGCCCGCCAGCCTCCATCCAATTGTTGAGGAAAATCAACGCTTTACATTTTCTCATGCGGGACTGGCACGGCAGTTGCATTGCTCTTGTCGTCACCACCAGTTCACGCAGCGGATCCCTGCCGAATGCTGGTAGCGGCAGCCATCAAGAACCGACTGCTATCCCGTCCCCATCCCTTGGAGAAATACATGAAAGTCAAGACCAACGTCCGCGCCGGCTCACAGACCCGCAACCGCAGCTCCAGCACCAGCACCGACTCCACCTCGACCGAAACCCAGTCGGTCGAAACTGTGTCCGTGCCCGTGAGCCGCTGCGTCGGTATCTGATCGCGGCCGGTACCCGGGCGCCCTCGCCGCCCATGCGCTGAGGGTCTCGGGGACGACAACGGGCACGCGAGCGCGTGCCCGTTTGTCATAGAGACACCCCTCGAGCGGTCCGAGCCGCCGACAGGTTGCGCAAGGCCATAGCAGGACGACATTGCCCATGAACGACGGTCAAGCCACAGAACCCTCCGCCACGGCGCACTGTCCGCATGCCGGTGCGGGCGCGCAGGCGCCTTCGGCCGGCGGTCTGCTCGAGCGCGACGACATGCTGGTCTTTCCGCTGAACAAGCGGGCCGTCGCGCAATACGCGGACGGCGAGGATGGCGGGCGAGAACTTCGCCTTTACTACGACGACAAGGAAATCTCATTCGACGAACCCGACCTGTTCGCCTTCGGCGAGCGGCTCGCGCAATCGTCCCAGTTCAGTGCCGGTTCAACGGTCACCTGGGGTCCTGGCTATGAATGGCCGCGGGTCCGTGACCTGCTGGTGCAGCTCATCGAGACCGATGTCCTGCGCCATGCCGATGAGTCGGACAGCGGCCTGCGCCAGCGCCCCGAGGGCGCGCGGCCATCGCCGCTGCCGCCCGGCCCGGCCGAGCGAGCCCGCAGCTGGATCGAGGTCGAGGAGCTCACCCGTGAGTTGACCGGCGTGCCCCTCGAAGCCGGTTACCTCGAACTGGTGATTCCGATCTTTCGAATCGCCCACGTGGCACTCGATGGCGATGGCCGCCAGGTCGGCGAGGCCAATGTATTCCCGAAGCCCTTGCGCCTTGATGTGCCCACGTCATGGCGCACCTGCATCTACTCGGGCACGCGCTATCAGGTCGATCGCCCGATGAACGTCACCGCCCTGAAGAGCATGCGCGCCCACTGGGATCAGATGATGGCCGTGGTGATGATCGTGCGGGGCAAGTACCTGCAGCGCTACCCGCAGGTGCGCGACGGCTGGACCGTCGGCCACCTCGAGCGCCTGGCCACGCTGGTGCTGGCAGTGCCGACCTTCGCGCTGATGCGCACCCGGCACCGGGTCGCCAACGGTGACCTGCACCCGGCCCTGTCCTCGCTGTTCCGTGTCACCGATGGCGTGCGCATGACCATGCATCAGATGCTGTTCGTGCCGATCGGCGAACCGACCCTGCCCCCGGACAGCCCGATGACGGCCGCCGAAATCCATGCCTACGCCGAGCGCAACTACTCGTTCCATTCCGAGCACGGGGTCTGCGCCGGGCCGCAATCCATGATCGAATCCTTCCTCGGGGTGCTGGTCGATGGTCGGCTGCCAAACGACTGGCAATCGGTCACGCTGGATGACCCGGTGCGCGACGCGCTCGACGATCTCGATGCAACGGCGAATTACGCCCTGCATGCCCTGCGCGCGCATGCCGTCGTGTTCTCGCTCTGGCCCGCGATGGCGCGCACCTATGAATCCATGTCGGGCATTGCCGATGAGTGGGCTGCCACCGGCAACCCAGCCGTCGTCGCGCTTCGCGACCGGCTGCAGACGCGGCTGACCAGCGTGCGCAACGCGACCTATCTGGCGACCGAAGCGTGGCGGGCCGATCGGGAAGCTGTCTACGCCGACATGTTCGAACAGTCGGGGGCCGGTCTGCGCCCCGAGCCCCCGACGGCACGTCTGGCACCGATGCTGCAGCCGATGGCCGACGGCCAGCGCGACGAGGTCGTTGATCGCATCAACGCGCTGCTGGCCCGCCGCCTGGACGCCTCCGGGCTCGAGCATGCCGTGGCCCGGGCGCAGATGTCCGAATGCATTGCCGAGTTCCTGCTGCGTCAGCAAGCCGTCATCCGCTGCGCCTGCGACATGCAGAGCGCCGTCAATGCGGTGCTCGAGCGCCCGGCGCCGCGGCGGCCTTTCACGTCGCTGGAATTCAACCTGCACAACCGGCTGCAGGAACCCGACCCGCGCCGCCTCCCCTACCTGATCGACGAACTCGACGAACTGCTCGCTGCACGCATCACGGTCAGCGCCGGGCGGATCGACATCGAAGAGCCAGCGCTGGCCCCGCATTGAACAGCCGCCCCGTTCTTCGCCCGGCCCTCAGCCTTGTCGCGGTCGGCCCATTCGCCCGCTGCCTGCTGGCCCGCTGCCTGCTGGCCCGCTGCCTGCTCGCCGGCTGCCTGCTGGCCGGCTGCACCACCTCGCCCGTCGCGCCGCCAGACAGCGGTAATGTGCCCGCGCAATTCAAGTCGGCGGCATCTTTGCCCGCCGCCCCCCATGCCGAGTCGCAGCCCCGCGGGCAATGGTGGCAGGCCTTCGCCGACCCCACGCTCAATCGGCTGGTCGTGCGTGCGGACCAGCAGAATCAGTCCATCCAGGTGGCCGCCGCACGGCTTGCGCAGGCACGGGCACTGGTTCAGCAGGCGCAGGCAGAACGGCTGCCGCAAGTCGGGCTGAACAGCGGCGCATCGCGTCGGGGCGGGCCGCTGATCAATGCCGCCGGCGGCGGCGGCAATCTGTTCAGCACCACGGCCGACCTGACGTATGAAGCCGACCTGTTCGGGCGTCTGGCCCAGGCGGGCGACGCGGCCGCGCTCGATGCGCAATCGCGCGAGGCGCTGCTGCAGAGCACCCGGCTCCTGGTGCAGGCCGACGTGACGCGCAGCTACCTCGCACTGCGGGCGCTCGATGCCGAGCGCAGGCTGCTGCTGCAGTCGATGGATGCCTATCGGGACACCGTGCGCCTGACCGAACGCCGTGCCGAGGCCGGTTACGCAGCCGATCTTGACGTGGTCCGGGCACGCGCCGACCTGGCCGCCACCGAAGCCGATGCGCTCGGCGTGGCCAGGCAGCGCGCCGAGCTCGAACACGCGCTCGCGCTGCTGCTGGGCGAGCCGGCCTCGGCATTTTCCCTGCCCGAATCGGCGCAGATGCCAGACCTGCCATCCATCCCCCCGGGAATCCCCAGCTCGGTGCTTGCACGTCGCAGCGATGTGTCCGCCGCGCAGCGCAGCGCGATGGCTGCGCAGCAACGGCTGGGACTGGCACAGAAGTCCTGGCTGCCCAGCCTCGCACTGACCGCTTCGGGCGGGTTCGCCTCGTCCGGCCTGTCGGATCTTTTCCGGATGTCGATGCGGGCCTGGGGGGTCGGTGCGCTGCTCGCCCTGCCAGTGTTCGACGGCGGACGCCGGCAGGCAGGGCTGCTCAATGCGCAGGCTGAAGTCGATGCGCTCGTCGCCACTTATCGCCAGCAGGTGCTGGTGGCGTTCAGGGATGTGGAGGACCAGTTGTCCAGCCTGCGCTTGCTGGCCGATCAGGCCGCCATCCAGCAGCGCGCGGTTCAGTTCGCCGTCCGGGCCACCGAATTGTCCGAGTCTCGGTATCGCAGCGGCTCGATCAGCCAGCTCGACCTGCTCGACGCCCGGCGCACCGAGCTTCGCAATCGCCGTCAGGCCCTGCAGGTCGAATGGGCCCGATATCAGGCCACGGTGGGCCTGATCCGGGCGCTTGGCGGAGGCTGGGACGCCGTTGGCGTGGCGCAGACCGATTCGCAGCCACTCGCCCTCGCCGACCCGCAGGCCGCAAACACCGATCGAAAGACCCAGGGCGACTGACATGGCGGCACAGTTCTCACGCACCACACGGGCGCTGGCGCACGACCACTCGCGACTCAGTTTCGCCCTCTGGCTGGTCGGCCTGGTCCTGCTGGGCGGATGGCTGACCTGGTTCGGCTTCGGGCAGGTCACACTGTACGAGGTCTCGCGCCAGGCGCGCATCGAAGTCCAGCAGGCCGCCCATCCGGTCTCGGCCCTGATGCCCAGCCGCATCGTGTCCAACGCGCTGACGATCGGCCAGGAGGTGCGTGCCGGCGACGTGCTGGTCGAACTGGACGCCAGCACCGAACGTCTGCGCCTGGCCGAAGAGACGATGCGCCTGGCCGGCATCCCCGGACGCATCGAATCGCTGCGCAAGGAAATCGGACTGCGCGAACAGGCGGAGGCCAAGGAGCAGCGTGCCGCCGTTGCCGCAAGGCTGGCCGCGCGATTCCGGATCGACGAAGCCGAGGCGACGGTCAGCTTCGCCCGGGACCAGGAGCGCAGACTGCGGGAAGAAAGCCAGTTCGGCAGCGTGCCCAAGGTCGAGGCGCAGCGCGCGGCCACCGAGGCCAGCAAGTCGGCCGCCGTGCGCGATGGCCTCGGCGCCGACCTGCGGCGCATGGAGTCCGATGCCCAGACCCGCACCAGCCAGAACCAGGCGCAGATCGAGACGCTCAATCGCTCGGTTGTCGAACTGCAGGCGGAAATGGCCACGTCCCGGGCCACGATCTCGCGCCTGGAGTCCGACATCGCGCGGCACCTGATCCGCGCGCCGATCGACGGCCGGATCGGTGACGTGCTGCCGCTGCGCGCAGGTGCGGTCGTGGCGGCCGGGCAGAAGCTGGCCAGCGTCGTGCCACGCGGCGCCTTCATCGTCGTCGGCGAGTTCAGTCCGTCGTCGGTGCTCGGGCGCATCCGCCCCGGACAGCTCGGCCGGATGCGCCTGGACGGATACCCGTGGGCCCAGTACGGCACGATCGCGGCGCGGGTGACCCGCGTCGGTTCCGACATCCGGGACAACCTGGTGCGGGTCGAGTTCGAGCCTGATCCCGCGTCGGCCGCGCGCATCGTGCTGCAGCACGGCCTGCCGGGATCGGTCGAGGTCAGCGTCGACCAGACGGTCCCTGCGCTGCTGGTGCTGCGCACCGCCGGCCAGTGGTTCGCCGGAACCGCTCGCGCGGCGCCCGCAGCGGCCGTGACGGCCAGTCCCGACCCGCCCGTCGAGCGCGCGCAGTGAGCAGCGATCAAGTCGTGGTCCCACACAGCCGCCGCCGGCGCTGGCTGGCGCACGAGGTGGTGCAGACGTCCGCGATGGACTGCGGCCCGGCGAGCCTGAAGTGCGTGCTCGAAGGGTTCGGCGTGCCGGTCAGCTATGGCCGACTTCGTGAAGCCTGCCAGACCGACGTCGATGGCACCTCGATCGATGTGCTCGAGGATGTGGCCGGCCGCATGGGGGTAGCGGCCGAGCAGGTCCTGATTCCCGCCGACCATCTGTTGCTGCCGCGATCGACCTGTCTGCCGGCGATCGTGGTCGTGCGCCAGACTGACGGATCGACCCACTTCGTGGTGGTCTGGCGCCGCCACGGCCGCTGGCTGCAGGTGATGGACCCGGCCCTCGGGCGGCGCTGGCTGAGCTGCGCCGCCTTTGCGCAGGACGTCTTCAAGCATCGGCAGAGCGTCTCGGGCGCCGACTGGCGCGACTGGGCCGCCTCGGCTGAGTTCCTCGACCCGCTGCGTGAGCGCATGCGTCTGGCCGGCCTGTCTGTCGCCGCCTGTGACCGGCTGATCGATCGCGCGCTGGCCGATCCCGGCTGGTTTCCGATCGCCACGCGGGACGCCAGCACGCGTCTGGTGCAGTCGGTGGTGTCCGGCGCAGGCGTGAAGCGGGGGCTCGATTCGATGAAGCTGCTGGCCGCGCTTTTTCAGCAGACCTGCGAAAACATCCACGACATCTACGCGATCATCCCGCAGGCGTACTGGTCGGCGGCCCCCGACCCCGCCAGCGCGCAGTACGGCGAACTGCGCCTGTTCCTGACCGGCGCCGTGGTGCTCAAGATCACCGCCCGCACGCCCTCGGGCGACCCCGCTGACGCGGCTGACCACGGGCCCGCCCTGTCGCCGGAACTGGCCGCGGCGCTGGCCGAAAAGCCGGGCCGTCCGATGGCCAGGGCCTGGTCGCTGCTGAAGGCCGACGGACTCCTGGCGCCGGCCGCGCTGCTCGCTGCGATGATCATCGCGTCGGGCACCACGCTGATCGAGACCCTTCTGTTTCGCGGCCTGTTCGATCTGTCTGCGCTGCTCAACCTGCCGAGCCAGCGACTGGCCGCGGTGCTCGGACTGATGGCCTTCGTCAGCATCGCGCTGCTGATCCAGATTCCCATTGCAGTGGAGGCGCTGCGCTTCGGGCGCCACCTCGAATCCCGTCTGCGCATGGCGCTGCTGGACAAGCTGCCGCGACTGACCGACCGATATTTCCAGAGCCGTCCGATCTCCGACATGGCCGATCGCAGCCACAGCCTGCACATGATCCGGCAGGTGCCCGCCATGGGCATCCAGTTCTTTCAGACGCTGTTCGAACTGGCGCTCGGCCTGACCGGCATCGGGCTGATCGACCCGGCCAGCCTCCCGCTGGCCGCAGCCATCGTGGTCGCGGCCATGGTCATGCCGCTGGCGCTTCAGCCTGCGCTGAACGAACGCGACCTGAGGGTGCGCAATCACGGCGGGGCGCTCCACACCTTCTACCTCGATGCGCTGCTGGGGCTGGTGCCGGTGCGCACGCACCGCGCCGAGCAGGTCATCAGCCGGCAGCACGAAGGCCTGCTGGTCGAATGGACTCGCGCGGCACGCAGCCTGGTGCGGCTCTCGATGCTCGGCAGCGGCATGCAATCGGTGGTCTGTCTGGGCCTGGTGTCCCTGCTGCTGGTCCAGCACTTCGAGCGCATCGGCGGCGTGGGCGGCGCCGATCTGCTGCTGATCTTCTGGGCGCTGAAGCTGCAGGCCCGGGCCGCCGGCCTGACGGCCCTGGCACAGCAGTATCCGGCGCAGCGCAATGTGCTGCTGCGCCTGCTCGAGCCGCTGTCCGCGCTCGAAGAAAAGGCGGGCCCGGCCGTTCGCCCGCAGGAAGCCACGCAGTCCGCCATGCGGATCCGGATCGAGGACGGGCAGGTCGTGGCCGCCGGCCACACCATTCTTCAGGAACTGAACCTCACCATTGAACCGGGCGAGCAGGTGGCGATCGTCGGCGTGTCGGGCGCAGGCAAGTCGACGCTGCTCGGGCTGCTGCTCGGCTGGCATCGGCTCGCCCAGGGGCGCTTGTCGATCGATGACGATTCGGGGTCGGATCCGGACCTGGCCGAACTGCGCCGCCAGACCGCCTGGGTCGACCCCGGCATCCAGATCTGGAACCGGTCCTTTCTGGACAACCTCACCTATGCCACCGAAAGCCGCGGCTTGCAGGGCATCGATCAGGCGATCGACGCGGCCAACCTGCGTGGCGTGCTCGAAACGCTGCCCGAGGGCCTGCAGACCCACCTGGGCGAAAGCGGCGCCCTGCTTTCCGGTGGCGAAGGCCAGCGGGTGCGGCTGGCGCGCGCACTGATGCAGTCGCCCACCCGTCTGGTCCTGCTCGACGAACCGTTCCGCGGCCTGGACCGCGTCCAGCGATCGCGGCTGCTGACCGAGGCGCGCCACTGGTGGCAGGGGCGCACCCTGCTCTGCGTGACCCATGACGTCAGCGAAACGCGGGATTTCGACCGGGTGCTGGTGATCGAGGACGGTCTCATCGTCGAGGATGGGGCCCCTGCGCAACTGGCTGCGGGCCGAACCCGCTACCGCGCGCTGCTGGACGCGGAGACCCAGGTCCGCGAGCAGATGTGGCAGGGCCGCCAGTGGCGTCGGCTGTCTTTGCATCAGGGGCGCCTGCACGGGTCGGTGCCGCAGCTCGGCCTGCTGCCCGCCGGCACCGGTGCATCGGAACGCGACCAGTCCGCTGCGCTGCCGCGGACCACCGCCACAGTCACGGGGCCGCAGTGATGGAAGCGATCGACCATTTCACATGGCCGCTGGCGCGCCTGGGCGAAGGAATCGAAGAGCTCGCGCGTCGCGCCGACCTTTGCGCCGCCAGCGAAGAGAACCTGTCGCCGCCGTCATCGATCACGCCGGCCTCCAGCGTCGACCTGGGCCGCTGGATCGAATGGGCCGGTGCCCGCCTGGGGATCGAGGCCGAACCGGTCGAGACGACCTACGCCGAGATCGACGCGCTGATCGAAGGCGCGGGACCGGCAGTGATCGCCTTGCGCAGCGGTGGCGCATTGCGCTTCCTGCTGATGCTGCGGCCCGGCCGCCGGCGCGTGCAGCTGCTGGCGCCGGATCTGAGCGCACGCGAATGCCCGGTCCGCACGATCCGCGACGCGGTCTGCGCCGGACTCGAAGCGCCGCTGGCCGGCGAGATCGACAAGCTGCTCGAACGCGCCGATGTTCCCGCGCGCAAACGCCCGCGGGCGCGCCGCTCGATGATCGACGAGCGCCTGGGCACTCATCCGGTCGCCGAATGCTGGGTGCTGCGACCGCCGCCGGCGGGCAGCTTCATCGGCCAGCTGACCCAGTCCCGACTGCCACGACGGGTGTGGGCGATGCTCGGCCTGTTCGCACTGGTGTACCTGCTCGAAATCATCGGGTGGGGCCTGATCGGCGACGCGGCGATGAACGGCCGGCTCGACATGGGCTGGCTTGGCGTGTGGGTGCTGCTGCTGTTCACGCTGGTGCCTCTGCGCCTGCTCGCCGGCTGGCTGGATGCGAGCTTCGCGCTGGATGCCGGCCGCGTGCTCAAGAAGCGGCTGCTTGCCGGGGCGCTGAACATGGACATCGAGTCGGTCAGACATCAGGGTGCCGGCCGCCTCCTGGGCCGGGTGATGGAGAGCCAGGCACTCGAGTCCCTGGCGCTGAACGGCGGCCTGACCGTGCTGGTCTCGGCGCTGGAGCTGGCCTTTGCGGCGTCGATCCTTGCGCTCGGTGCAGGCGGGCGGCTGCACCTGGTGATGGCCGGCCTATGGACGCTGCTGACCATAGCGCTGAGCCTGCGTTACCACCGCCGACTGCGCGGCTGGGTCCTGATGCGACTGGGCATGACCCACGACCTGATCGAGCAGATGATCGGGCACCGCACACGGCTTGCGCAGGAGTGGCCTGAACACCGCAGCCGATCCGAAGACCAGACCCTGAAGGAATACCTCGGCCGCTCCCGCCAGCTCGACACCGCGCTGATCCCGATCGCGGTCGCGATGCCGACCGGATGGACGCTGCTCGGCCTGATCGGCCTCGCGCCCGCGTTCGTCGCCGGCACGGCGCAGGCGAGCACGCTGGCGATCGGCCTGGGCGGCGTGCTGCTGGCCAATCGTGCCTTCAGTGGCATATCCAGCGGCCTGGCGGGCCTGGCCCGGGCGGTGATCGCCTGGGAACAGGTGGCGCCCCTGTTCCGCGCGGGCGGCGCCGCGGGCAGGCCTGCCGCCTTCCTGCCCTCCATCGATCGCGTCAGCCCGTCGGCCACCCCATCGGCCACCGGCCCCCGCGCCAAGCTCATCGACGCCAGCCAGCTGGTCTTCCGCTATCGGGCCGAAGGCGAGGCGGTGCTGCGTGGCATCGACCTGACCATCCATCACGGCGACCGCATCCTGCTCGAAGGCTCGTCGGGCGGGGGCAAGTCGACGCTTGCCGCGCTGCTGGTCGGGCTTCGCAAGCCCGAGTCGGGGCTGCTGCTGATCAATGGCCTGGATCGGCCCACGCTGGGCGACAACTGGCATCGGCTGGCGACCGAAGCACCGCAGTTTCACGAGAACCACATTCTCAGCGGACCGCTCGCATTCAACCTGCTGATGGGCCGCAACTGGCCGGCCTCCGAAAGCGACCTGCTCGAGGCCCGCACGGTGTGCCTCGAACTGGGCCTGGGCCCCCTGCTCGAACGGATGCCGGCGGGCATGATGCAGATGGTCGGCGAAACGGGGTGGCAGCTTTCCC
>DAONCJ010000031.1:0-4062 GCA_035401985.1 Burkholderiaceae bacterium
GATTGATGGGCGACAAGCAGGTGCGTCGCCTTCCTGTCGTCGATGTCGACAAGCGGCTGGTCGGCATCGTCGCGCTGGCGGATCTGGCACTGAAGCAGAGCGGACATATCGACAAGGCGGTGCGCGAGATTTCCGCGCCGGAAGGCAGCGACGCGGGCGCAACCGGTGGCGGACAGGGCGGCTCGCTCTCGGGCGCGGGCGCAGGCACCTCCCCGCGCGACGCGGCTTCGCACTGATGCCACTGCCCGCGGCCGCGGTCCCGTGGCTCTGCGCGGCGGGGTGCGGGATGATGCTGGGTCTGGGTCCGTTGCCAGACGACGACCTCGATCTTGCGCCGCGGCTGTTGGCGGCCAGCGTCTCCTCCCCAGCGCTGCAGACCGCGGCCAGCTTGCAGCGGGGGCAGCGCCTGCTTGTTCAATACCAGTGCGGCGCATGTCATCGCATCCCCGGAGTGCAGGGCGCGGAGGGACAGCGTGGCCCTTCCCTGGATCGCTACGGCCAGCGCAGCACCATTGCCGGAACGCTGCCCAACGGCGCGGACCTCCTTGCCCTTTGGATCTTCAATCCCCAGGCCCTGCGCCCGGGCACGCAGATGCCCGCGATGGGCGCAAGCGCGCTCGACGCTGCGGAGATGGCCAGCTATCTCCTCGCCCTCGAGTAAGCGCCACCCGTATCGAATGACCGCCGGGCGCGCCCGACTCGCACGGCGCGGGCAACATTTGCCGCCAAGTTTGCCGATCGATTGTGCGGCGCGCCTTGCTGGTCCGCCGCGCGCAGAAGCGGGCATCGGCCTTGCTGTACTCTGGTCCCGGTCTGTCCCACGGATTCACCATGTCCACACATTCTGCAAAGCCTCTGCGGCTTGGCCAAGCGCGAGCGCGGCGATGGTCGAAAGCGGGATGCCTGCTGGTCGTTGCGGCTGCGCTGAGCACCGGCTGCGCTGAGCACGCGCTGCTTGCGCCTGAGGCCAGCGTAGGCCCGCACCCGGTGCTGCCGGCACCCGTCAAAAGTCTGCTGCCGACGGTTCATATTGCGCCCGCGGAGGGGTGGTCCGAGGGCCGCACGCCGACAGCGGCGGCCGGCCTGCAGGTCAGCGCCTTCGCCACCGGCCTGGAGCATCCCCGCTGGCTGCTGGTGCTGCCCGGTGGTGACGTGCTGGTCGCCGAATCCAATGCGCCGAGCCGTCCGCAGGAGGAGCAAGGGCTGCGCGCCTGGGTGATGGGCAAGGTGATGAAGCGGGCCGGCGCAGGAGTGCCGAGCGCCAACCGGATCACCCTGCTGCGCGACGCCGACGGGGATGGCCGGGCCGAAACGCGGACACTGTTCGCCAGCGGCCTGAATTCTCCGTTCGGCATGGTCCTGGTCGGTGACCGTCTTTATGTGGCGAACACCGACGCCGTGCTCGAATTCGCGTACACCCCGGGCCAGACCGCATTGCAGGCGCCGCTGCGCACCGTCACTGCGCTGCCCGCCGGCGCACGAAACCACCACTGGACCAAATCGCTGATTGCCAGTGCCGACGGCCGCAGGCTTTACGTCACCGTCGGCAGCAACAGCAACGCCGCCGAGAACGGCCTGGCCGAGGAAGCCGGTCGGGCCGCCATCTGGGAGATCGACCGGGACAGTGGCCGCAAGCGGCTGTTTGCCACCGGTCTGCGCAATCCCAACGGGATGGCCTGGGTCGGTTCGGACACTCTGTGGGCGGTGGTCAATGAGCGCGATGAGCTGGGCAGCGATCTGGTGCCGGATTACCTGACTTCAGTACGCGAGGGTGCGTTCTATGGCTGGCCGTGGAGCTGGTATGGGCGACATGTCGACGAGCGTGTGCTGCCACCACGCCCCGACATGGTGGCCCGCGCGACCGTGCCCGACTATGCGCTGGGCACGCACGTGGCGCCCCTGGGTCTCGCCTGGGCGGATGCCGGCCCGCTCGTGCAGCGCCTGGTGCCCGGCGCTCAGGGCGGCATGTTCGTCGGCATGCACGGCTCATGGAACCGCCGCCCTGCCGCCGGCTACAAGGTGAGCTTCGTGCCCTTCGCGGGGAGTCGGCCACAGGGAACGCCGGTCGATGCACTGACCGGATTCCTGGGGCCCAGGGGCCAGGCGTGGGGCCGCCCGGTGGGCGTCGCCCTCGATGCGCGCGGCGGCCTGCTGGTCGCCGACGACGTGGGCAACACGGTGTGGCGGGTGAGCGCGCGCTAGCGCTCCCGCCACCGTGCAGTGATCAGAACCGGCGCACCAGACCGAGGCTGAGCGTATCCAGGTCGCGCCGGCTGCCGCCTCCGGGGAAGCGGAACTCGTTGCGCGCCCATTCGAGCACCACACCGGTCTTCGGGTTGAAGTCGTAGCCGACGCCGACCCCATAGGTGGCGCCCCAGCCGCGCTCGCGGCCGGTGCTGATCCGCGCGTTGCGATCGGCGGTCACTTTCGTTTCGCCGTACAGCACACCGGCCTTGGCAAAGGCGTTGAATGCGCCGATCGGCATGCGCGCGACGAGGCTCAGATTCACGGCCTGAGCGCGGGTCGTGCCGCCGTTGCGGCTGGCGCCGCCCGAGTTCAGATAGCCGAGCTCCACGCCGAACGTCTGATTGATGAGGCCGCCCGTGTACACATATATGGAAGCATCCGCATCGCTGCAGCTGAAGCCTGCGGCACAGCCGGCGTGCCAGTCCGGACGGCCGACGTTGATGCCCATGTATCCGCTTCGCGTGTACGGAAGGATCGAGTAGCCATCAGCGCCGGCGCTCGAGCGCAGTCCCATGCCGGAACCGGTTGTCGTGGTGGCGCCGACCGAGCCTGAAGAGCTGGTCGTACCGGATGTGCTGCTGCTCTGCGCATGGACTGGCAGGCTGGCGGCCAGGGCGAGGCTTCCGATGGCGGCGGCAGCGGCTAGTTGGAAAGGCTTCGCATGTTTCATCACGTGGATCCTGATAAGGGGGAGGTTGGGCGGGCGCGACCCGCGACAGCCGGCTGTGCCGGGCCGGCGTCAGAGGCAATCGGGGTGCCGCTGTCGTGGTGCGCGGGCATACCGAGTGCCCGACTTCGGGTCCACCGCCCATGCGCGGAGGTTGTTACAGCAAAGCCTTCCAAGGAGATCCGCATGAACAACGAAGACATCGTTGAAGTTCTCAATGACCTGATCGAAACATCGAAAGACGGGGAATATGGCTTTCGCACATCGGCCGAGTACCTGAAGGCCGCCGACACGCGCGCGCTGTTCGAACGCCGCGCCGAGGAATGCCGTCAGGCCGCCGCCGACCTGCAGCAGCTGGTGCGCCAGTACGGCGGCAAGGCTGAAGACGGGGGCAGCGCCAGCGGGGCCATGCACCGCGGCTGGGTCGCGGTCAAGGGAACGCTGTCCGGGTACAGCGACAAGGCGATCCTCGAAGAGACCGAGCGCGGCGAAGACGTCGCGCTGGCAAGCTATCGCAAAGCGCTCGACAAGAGCCTGCCTGCCGAGGTGCGCGCCCTGATCGAACGCCAGTGCGAGGGCGTCAAGCACAACCATGCCCAGGTGCGCTTCCTGCGCGATCAGGCCCGGGCGGCCAGCGTCTGACCCCAAGCGCCCGCCCTGCGTCACCCGGACCGGGTGACACCCTGCGGCCCCCGGTGCTTGCCAGCGGCGCCTCACCATGGTGACGGTGACGCTGCTCGTGCTGGGGGCCGCGCTGCTTGCGCTGGCCCTGGTCGACCGTGCGGTCCGCAAGCTGCCCTTGAGCCCCGCGGTGCTGTATCTGGCGATGGGATGGGCCGTCGGCGCCGCGATCGGCGGACCCGATGTCGGGTCGCTGATGCAGCACCTGCCCGCCGTGGTGCTGGCCACGGAACTGGCCGTGCTGCTTTCTCTGATGGCTGTCGGACTGCGGCTGCGATGGCCGGCCCGGCTTGCCACCTGGCGTATCGCCTTTCTGCTGGCCGGTCCTGCCATGGCGGTCACCGTGCTGCTGGGAACCGTGGCCGGCGTGCTGGCTCTGGGACTGCCCTGGGCCGTGGCGCTTCTGCTGGCCGCGGTCATGGCGCCGACCGATCCGGTGCTGGCCTCCGAAGTACAAATCCGTTCGG
>DAONCJ010000031.1:4072-14403 GCA_035401985.1 Burkholderiaceae bacterium
CGGGTCGACGCGCAGGACCGCGACGCCGTCCGCCTGTCGCTCACCGCCGAAGGCGGATTGAACGACGGCACCGCGCTGCCTGCCGTGATGCTGGGCCTTGCCCTGATGGGTCTGAACGATCTCGGCGTGCCTGCGCCGGCACCGGACTCATGGCTCCAAAGCGCGACCTGGGACTGGGCGCTGCGCTGGGCCTGGCGGGACCTGCTCTGGCCGGTAGGCGGCGGAGCACTGATCGGCATGGCGCTGGGCAGGGGGCTGGGCCGCCTGATGCGCCGCCGGGCACATCAGGGAGAAAGGCTGGCGCGTGACGAGATGCTCTACGTCGGCTCGGTGGTGCTGGCCTTCGGCATGGCACGCTGGCTTCATTGCTCGACCTTCGTCGTGGTGTTCGCTGTCGGCGCGATGCTGCTTCAGCCCTTCGACGACGACGCAGCACCGGCTCTCGCCGAACTGGCGCTGGCCGAGCGGCTGCAGGCTTTTGGCGCACGGATCGAGCGAATACTCGAGGCGGCGACCGTGCTCGCGGTCGGCGTCGCGCTGCACAGCGTGCCCATCACGGCCGAGGCGCTCGCCTACGGCGCAGCGCTGGTGTTCATCGTGCGCCCCCTGGCCGTGCTGGCCGTGGTGCGCGGCGCCACGCTGGCCACGGCGCAGCGCCGTCTGCTCGCCTGGTTCGGCATCCGCGGAGTCGGCACCCTGTTCTATCTGGCCTTCGCGCTCGAACACGGCATCACCGGAGCGCTCGCCGACAAGCTCGTGGGCGCCGCGCTGACTGCCATCGCCTTGTCAATCGTCCTGCACGGGATATCCGCGACGCCGCTGATGGCCGCCTATCATCGGCGCCGATCGTCATCCCGGTCCGATCGGTCCGAATGAATCGGCTCAACGAGGCGACGTCAAACCGCCCCGCTTTCCGCCCGCGCCTTCGTCGTCATCCTTTGCCGCGTCCTGGCGGATGACGGTGACGCTGCCATCGGATTCCATTCGCGCCATCTTGACCTCGGCCAGCTTTTCGATGCCCTGCTGGCGCAGCGCCGCCATCAGCTCGGGGGTGGTGATGTGCTCCTGGCGCAGATTCGGCCTGATCAGCCGGCCGCGGCGCACGAGCACCAGCGGTGCCGGCTCGGCCAGCCGTCGCACGAGATGGAATCGATAGCTGGCCCAGTCCATCGCCCAGCTCCACAGGGCGATCGTGAGCACGAGCACCGCGCCGTCGCTGACGCTGTCATAGCCGCCTGCCATCGCGTTCTGAGAGGCGTCGGCGATCAACACCAGCAACAGGATGTCGGCAATGCCCAGCGACCCGGTGTCCCGCCGCAGGACAAACCGGAAGAGCAGGAAAAGACCCCAGTAGACCGCCGTGCCACGGACCACCAGTTCCAGCGGGTGCAGTCCGAATCCGAACAGGTCGGCCCAGTCGATCATGCGGCCGCCCGACGGGTCAGCGCGGCTGGCCGGCCGACACGTCGGCAGCCGCAGCGGATGCCGCAGATGGCGCCGCGGTGGACACGGCCGCCGGCCCGTGCGTAGTCGGTGCAGTTGTCGTCGGTGCAGTTGTCGTCGGTGCAGCTGTCGTCGGTGCAGCTGTCGTCGGTGCAGTCGTCGTCGGTGCAGGCGGCGGCGCATCTGGGGGCGTGGTCGGCTCCGTGATGCGCCCGGGCGTCAGATGGCGCCGGGTGGCCGGCAATGCGAGCAGAGGCAGCAGCCGCCGCAGACGCCCCAGGGCCACCGCGGCTATCGCGGCGTTCAGGACCAGGACAAGCAGCAGCGAAAGGGACCAGTGCAGGCCCAGTTCGATCAGGCCGACCGCCAGGCCGGCCCACAAGGCGATCCACGCGGTGACGGCGAGGATGGCCGCGGCGATCAGCAGCCCGACGATCTGCGCCAGCGCTCGGCCGGCGCGCTTGAGCTCCAGGGTCAGCAGATCGACTCTGTCGCTGACCAGTCCGGGCATTTCGCGCCAGATCGACTGCAGCGGTTCCTTCCATGGCTGCGGCCGGATCCGTCCCGGACCGGTGCCCGACGTTCCGGTGTGCGCGGACCTGGCTTCGGGGGTGGCTGCCAGGGGATCCATGGCCGAGCTTGCGCCCGAGGCGGCGGAACTTGGGGCGGCGGCACCTGCGGCGCCGGCCACAGGGGGGACCGGCTGCGTCGCCGGGGACGAAGGCGTCGGTTCGGTCATGGGCGACGCGGGAAATCGTGGTGGTTCATCAGGCACTCCCGAGGGGCTGGTGTTCGAAGAGCCGCACAGTGGCTGGCGTGTCAGGCAGCCCAAGGCAACCGCCATGCCTGCGTGAAAGCGGCCTCCCGCACCCGGTGCCGGAATTGCGCGGCACACGAATTGCCTTGGGCCTGCATGAACGCCACCCCTGCTCCCACAAACCGGCGACGCCGTGCGGTGTTCGTCGACAAGGACGGCACCCTGGTCGAGAACGTCCCCTACAACGTCGACCCGGCGCTGCTTCGATTCCACCGCGGCGCCCTGGCGGCGCTGACAGCATTTGCGCGTGCCGGTTTTGCGCTCCTGCTGGCAACCAACCAGGCGGGGCTGGCCAAGGGCCGGTTCACTGCCGCACAGTTTTCGCGTCTGCAGCGCGCGCTCGAACAGCGGCTGCGCGATGAGGCCGGCATCCGGCTGCTGGACGTCATGATGTGCCCGCACGCCCCCGGCCCGGACGGGGCGCCGGCCTGCGCCTGTCGAAAGCCGGCGCCCGGCATGCTGACGCAGGCCGCCGATCGCCACGGCATCGATCTGCCCGGTTCGTGGATGGTCGGGGACACGCTGGACGACGTGCAGGCAGGGCGCAGCGCCGGCTGCCGGACGGTGCTGCTGGACACGGGCGGCGAAACGCTGTGGCAGCGCGGACCGATGCGCACCCCGCACGCGCACATGCACAACTGGGATCAGGTGGCTGCCTTCATCCTCGCCGACGCCCGTCGCGCCAGTGCCGCGCCCAGTCAAGCGTCGGCCACCGCGTCGGCCCGGTCGGCTTGACGGCCCGCCCGCGGCTGCCGACGGCGGGTCCGCCGCCTGGTGTTGAGGATCCCCTGTTCGTTTCCGCGGACATGGCCGACGCCCCCAGCCGCATGGACGCAGCCCCTGCCACCAGCCATCACCTGCTGGACGCCTCCGCGTTCTGGGGGCCGGCGGGCGGTGTGCGCCGCGTGCTCACCGCCCGCCATGAAGTGCTTCCACGACTGGGCTGGCGCCACACGGTGCTGGCTCCGCGCGCGCGAGGCCCGGGCTTCATCGATTGCGGTGGACTGCCGGTCCCCTGGTCTGGCGGTTACCGGCTGCCGTGGTGGCAACGGCGGGTCGTGCAGCTGATCGAGGCGGCGCAGCCCGATCTGATCGAGGCGGCCGACCCGTACACGGTGGCCTGGGCCGTGCTGGAGGCGGGACGCAGGCTGCATGTGCCGACGGTGGCCTTCTGCCACAGCAACCTTCCGGCGATGGCCGAGCGGCTGGTGGGTGGCGCGCTGGGAGCGGTGCGAGGCCGCTGGGCGGCCGCGCGAGCGCAGGCCTATCTGACCGACCTCTATGCCCGCTTCGACCTGGTGCTGGCGCCCAGCAGAAGCATGGTGCAGCGGCTGCGGCAGTGGGGCCTGAAAGACGCGCAGTGGCAGCCGCTGGGCGTCGATTGCCAGACATTCAACCCGTCGGCGGCCGATGCGCTGTGGCGTCAGCAGCTGATCCAGCGACTGGGCGTGCCGTCCAGCACCCGGCTGCTGCTCTACACCGGTCGCTTCGCTCCCGAAAAGCATCTGGGGCTGCTCGCCGACGCGGTCGGCCTGCTGGGGCCCGGCCACCTGCTGGTCGCCGTCGGATCAGGGCCGCGCCCGCCGCGCGGGGCGCAGGTCCGCGTGCTGCCGCCCGTCACAGACAGCGGGCTGCTGGCCCGCCTGCTCGCGAACTGCGACATCTACGTGCACGCCGGCGACCAGGAGACCTTCGGCCTCGGCGCGCTCGAAGCGATGGCCAGCGGCCTCCCGACGGTGCTCAGCGACTGCGACGGCCTTGGCGAACTGGCGCAGGCCGGCGGCCTGGCGGTGAAAAGCCGGCAGCCGAGCGACTGGGCGAAGGCGATGGCCAGCGCACTGTCGGAGCGCCGTGACGAATTGCGCGATCAGGCCCTGGCCCACGCCCGCGCGCACGACTGGCAGCCGATCGTGGCGCAGATGGTGCACCGCTACGGCCGCGTCCTGCAGCACTCGGCGCAGCGCCGGGAGGCGGGTTCTGCGGCGTCGCCGCCACTCTGAAGCCCTCAATTCTCGGCCGGCCGAGACAAAGGTCTCATGTCGGCCGACTGCGCGATTTCAGCCCGCATTTCCAGCCGCTATAGTCGCCCGCATCATGCCCTTCGGGGCTTTCGAGGGTGACAAGTGAATATCTGCATTCTGGGTTTGGGCTATGTTGGTGCGGTGTCGCTTGCGTGCCTTGCGCGCGATGGCCATCAGGTGCGCGGTGTCGACATCGACACGCAGAAGGTCGAACTGATCAATGCCGGCAAGACGCCGGTCGTCGAGACCGGCATGGTCGAACTGATGCAGCGGGTCGTCGCCAGCGGGCGCGCCAGTGCGACCACCGAAGTGCACGGGCCGCTGCTGGCCAGCGAAGTCGCCTTCGTGTGCGTCGGCACGCCGTCGGCCGACAACGGCAGCCAGGATCAGGGCGCGGTGCTCGCCATCGCCCGCCAGATCGGTCATGCGATCCGCGACAAGGCCGACCACACGGTCATCGTGTTCCGTTCGACGCTGACGCCGGGCACGGTCGAGGACGTGCTGATTCCGCTGCTCGAGGACACCTCCGGCAAGCGCGAGGGCGAGGGGTTCTCGGTGGCCTTCCAGCCCGAGTTCCTGCGCGAGGGCAGCTCGATCAAGGACTACGACAACCCGCCCTTCACCATCATCGGCTGCCGCGGCGAGCGCCCCGAGGCCGTGATCCGCGCCCTGTTCGATCACCTTCGCGGCGACGTCACCCGCACCACCATCCGCACGGCCGAGATGGTGAAATACTGCTGCAACAACTTCCATGCGCTGAAGATCACCTTCGCCAACGAGACAGCGCGCCTGTGCGACGCGCTGGGCATCAACTCGCTGGAAGTGATGGACCTGGTCTGCCGCGACACCCAGCTCAACATCTCGAAGGCGTACCTGAAGCCCGGCTTCGCCTTCGGCGGCTCATGCCTGCCCAAGGATCTGCGCGCCACCGCCTTTCTGGCCAGTCAGGCCAGCGTCGAGCTGCCGATGCTCACGGGCATCCTGCGCTCCAATCAGGTCCATCTGGATCTCGCGGTCAAGCGCATCCTGGCCCGTGGCACACGCAAGGTCGGGCTGATCGGCCTGAGCTTCAAGGCCGGCACCGACGACCTGCGCGAAAGTCCGATGGTGGCGCTGGCCGAACAGCTGATCGGCAAGGGGGTGGCGGTCGAGATCTACGATCCCGAGGTCTACCTGTCGCGCATCCTGGGCGCCAACAAGAAGTTTCTCGACAGCCACCTGCCGCACATCGGACCTTTGCTCCATGACCGGATCGACGACCTGATCGATCACTGCAGCGCGATCGTCGTGGCCATCCGCGATCCGCGCGCGATGACCGCGCTGGCCGCGCGCGCACGCCCCGATCAGTGGGTGTTCGACCTGGTCGGCATGACCAACACGGCCGCGCTGCCCTGCGAGTACGAAGGGCTGTGCTGGTGATCACGGGCGCCTGTGGCTGAGGTTGCCCTGCGTCATCCCTGCGCTGACCCTCAGCCACCCGTGAGCCGCAGATGAGCGTCGCGTCCGACCGATCCGAGCCCTGCCCGGTCTGCGGCTCGGCGGCGCGCCGGATGTTCATCGCGCACGGCCATGGCATTCACACCTGCGGCGGCTGCAGCCATCAGTTCGCGGCCCTGGCACCGGCGGCAAGCCATGTCGAGGCCGTGTACGGCGACGACTACTTCAATGGTGGAGGCGCCGGCTATCCGGACTATCTGGGCGACGCGGCACTGCGCCGGGCACAGGGCCGACGGTATGGTCGTCTGCTGGGCAGGCATATCGGCAAGGGGACGCTGCTCGATGTCGGCTGCGCCGCGGGCTTCATCCTCCAGGGGCTGCAGGACGAAGGCTGGACGGGGATGGGCGTGGAGCCGAACCCGTCGATGGCGGCCTACGGACGGGAGCGGCTGGGACTGCAGGTGACGGCCGGCGCGATGGAATCGCTGCCCCGGGATGCCGCGCCGTCCGGCGGCTTCGATGTGGTCACGATGATTCAGGTCATCGCGCATTTTCACGACCTGCGGCGCGCGCTCGAAAGCGCCCGCGATCTGACCCGCCCGGGCGGCCACTGGCTGATCGAGACCTGGGACAACGCCAGCCTGAGCGCACGCCTGCTCGGGCGACGCTGGCACGAATACAGTCCGCCGAGCGTGCTGCACATGTTTTCGCGATCCAGCCTGATCCGGATCGCCGCCGACATGGGCATGCGGCCGGTGGCCAGCGGTCGCCCGGCCAAATGGATCAGCGGCGCACAGGCCAAGTCACTGCTGCGCTACAAGTTCGGCAACGGGCCGCTGGGACGCCTGCCCAGCGCGGCGCTTGGCGTGGTGCCGGATCGCAGCCGCCTGCCCTATCCGGCCGAAGATGTCTTCTGGATGCTGTTCGAGCGCAGCGCCTGAAGGCCCGAGCCGGCCCCGTGTCGGCTCAGAACAGGCTCTCGCGCACGAACACCAGATCGTCGGCGCGCACGGTGTCTTCGAGCTTGGGCTCGATGGGCGCATCGATCTGGCCGGCACTGTTGCGCCGCTGCAAGCGCACGCTGCGCTCGGTGCCACGCGCGGTGAGGCCGCCCGCCTTTGCGATCGCCTGTGCCACCGTCATGCCGCGCTCGATCGCGTACATGCCCGGCCGCTGCACCTGACCATAGATGTAGTACGCCGGCGCGCGATGGACGTAGATCGAATCGCCGGGCTGCAGCACCTCGTCGCGGGCCGTGGTCCGCGCGCCGAACAGATCGACGACATCGACCTGCAGCGTGACGCTCTGGCCGCCGCGCCGGGTGACCAGATGGACCGTGTCGGCGCCGACTCCCGTGACAATGCCGCCGGCCTGCGCCAGCACCTCGCTGAGCCGCGTGCCCGACAGCTCGAGCGGATACCGCCCCGGCTTGTTGACCGCGCCCAGGACCGACACCTGCTGACTGCGGTACTGCGAGACATTGACCGAGATCTGCGGGTTCTGCAGGAAATTGCCGCTGCGCAGGCGTGTGGCGAGCAGTCGTTCGGCCTGTCCGCCGGTCAGCCCGCCCAGGCGCACGGCGCCGATCAGCGGATACGACACCATCCCCGACTCGGCGATCCGCACCTCCAGCGACAGCTCGGGCTGCTGAAAGACGGTGACCTTGATCACGTCACCGGCACCCAGCACGTAGTCGCCCTGGACCGGCGCGGCGGCGTCCTGCGCCATCGCCCCCGCGCAGCCCAGCCACAGCAGCAGCGCCAGCGCCGCACGCAGCATCGCGCCGACCGGGCCGCTCCGGATCACCGTTGTTCTGTCCATCGCCTGCTGCTCCTCTGTCAGGCCGGCGGCGCCCTGCGAGCGAGCCGGCTCAAGATCCACAAGACGACCGCTGCGCCGAGCACATCGGCGATCAGGTCATCGATTCCAGCCTGGCGGCCGGGCAGCCGCATCTGCAGCAGCTCGTCGGCCATGCCGATCGACGTCACCGCCATCAGCACCAGCCAGGGTCGCCGCGCATTGGCCACCAGCCACACCAGTGCCGCCAGCAGTCCGAACAGCGACAGGTGCGCGAGCTTGTCCCAGGGCGACGGGATGAGACCGACCGCATAGGGCTGCGCACCCTGATGAAACAGCGCCGCCACCATCGCCAGCAGCATCGCTGCGGCGGCCATTCTCTGCCAACGGACCGGCTGCCAGCTTCGCTGCTCAGTCAAACCGTGCCTGGACAAACAGCGACGTGATGTCGACGTCGTAATTGAACACGCTGTAGTTTGAACTGCGCAGCTCGCGCCGGTGGTCGGCGATGAGCTGGACGTTGCGCCACGCCTGCCAGGCGGCCGATACGCCGATCACCCGCACGCGGTCGCGGCGTTCGATTCCCAGCGCGCCGACCGGATCGCCGGCGTACACGTAGCGGTCCCAGCCGGCATGGGCGCCGAGCGTGACCTTGGGCGCGATGCGCCACGACACCGACAGTCCCGTCTGGACCGCATCGACCGAACTGGCACTGGCGAGCTGGATCGGCCCGAGATTGCGACGGACATAGGCTTCGACGCGCAGCGGATCGGTCGGCTGCCACTGCCACAGGAAAGACCCGGTCAGACCGCTGAAATTGCGGCTGGACAGCGTGTCGAAGCGGCGCGCCGTGACGCCGATCTCGCCGACCACATACGTGGGCGCCGACAGGCGAAGGGCTCCGCGCAGCAGCAGGCTGCGATCGCGGAATGCGTTGTCCAGCGGCTGCGCGAGCGCTTCGCCCAGGGCGTCGGATGTCTGCGCATTCGGGAATCGCCCGCGCACCGTGCGCAGCACGACCGAGCCGTCGGCGTCACCCGAGGGATGCTGGAATCGCACGCCGGTTTCGAGGCCGGTCTGGTCGAGATCGCTCTCGCGGAACAGCGACTCGCCGTTGCGCCGGCTGGCGAAGTCGGCGCCCGCAAACACCGACCAGCGGGTGCCGAACCGGTAGCCGACGCTGCTGGCCAGCGAGTTGAGCGCCAGCTGGTTGCGGATGGTCCGGTTCTGGTTGGTGAACGGATTGAGCAGCCGCTGCGAGCCGCCCGCGAGCGTGCCGTACCACTGGCGGCCGAGCTGCCAGTTCAGTTGTCCGCCGGCCGACCAGGCGACATTGTCGAGGTCGTCGAAGCGGCGATAGCTGTTGTTGCTGACATCGGCCCACAACGCGATTTCCTGTGCGCCGGCGCGCCGGTCGTAGGCCGCACGCAGCCCGGTGACCATGACGGTATCGCCCCCGGCGAGCGAGGGCTGCGCCTGCGCAGCGGTGGACGACAGCGCATAGAGATTGGAATTGCGCCGCCACCCCTGGCGAACGGTCAGCGACAGCGGACGCGCGTCGCCCGATGCATCGGATGCGCCAACAGGCGCCGCCAGATAGTAAGGGGCCGATCGGCGCTCGCCTTGGGGCAATGAGCCGGACCGGATCTCGTCGCGGACTTCGAGGGTCGGACCCTGCTGGGCCTGCGCCCCCGGTGCGAGAACGAACATCAGCAGCACTGCGTGAGGCAGGGCGCAGGTGCCCGCATCCGCGAAACCGCGGAGCGGTGCCATCAGCCGGCTGAATGCGGGCGCGACGCGGGGAAGTGGGGGCATTTGTTCACGGTTCGGAAAGTGACAGCGTGCGATATTGCAGCACAGTTTTCCGACCCACAACGCACCATTCATCCATCCCAACACAGTCGTTGAAGTTCCGCCTGCTCCTCGAGACCGACCCGCTCCGTGAATTCGCCCAACACCCATTCGAGGATCAATTCGCCGGGCCTCGTGCCGCTGCGATTCGGCCGCGGCAATCGCAGCCTGACCTCGATGCTCAAGCGCTTCGCCGATCCGGTCACGATCCAGATCGCACTGGTGGCAGTGTTCTGGCTGTTCAACGAGCCGATGCATGGGACAGTGGTGCTGCTGGCGCTGGGCACCTTTCTGCTGACGTATCCGGGCACCCTGCCCTTTCGCTCGCGCGCATTCCGGCTGCTGGGCACCATTCTCTCGCGGTGGGGGCTAACCATCGGCCTGATCCTCGCGGCCGGCTACCTGTCGGATTCGCTGGACCGCATTCCGCCGAACGCCTTCGTCACGTGGATGTTCGTCGCACCGCTGGCCGTGTGGGGCGTGCACCTGTTCTCGCCCTGGCTGGTGCCGATCGTGTTCAAGCACAACCGCCGCCGGCGCGCGGCCGTGGTCGGCGCCAACGCCGTGGGCACCCGGCTGATCCGCACGATCAACGCCCAGTCCAACGACACGCTGATCGAAGCGATCTTCGATGACCGCACCAGCGATCGCTGGGAAAACCAGCCGGCGCTGACTTACGCCGGCCGCCTCGCCGATGTGGCGGAATACGTGCGCCGCAACGACATCGCGCTGCTCTACATCGCGCTGCCGATGGCTTCGCAGCCAAGGATCGCGTCGCTGCTCAGTGATCTGAGCGACACCACCTGTTCGATCTATTTCGTTCCCGATGTGTTCGTTTTCGACCTGATCCAGGCACGCATCGACGTCGTCGGCGAGATCCCGGTGCTGGCAGTCTGCGAATCGCCTTTCCTGGCGTGCAGGGCCTGCTCAAGCGCTGGAGCGACGTGGTAGTGGCCAGCGTCGCG
>DAONCJ010000032.1:0-14317 GCA_035401985.1 Burkholderiaceae bacterium
TGGCCTTCTTGGCGATCTCGTTTTCTTCGATGTACTTGTTGATGACGCGGGTCATGGCCGCGCGCAGGCCGGTGAGGTGGGTGCCGCCGTCGCGCTGCGGAATGTTGTTGGTGAAGCACAGCACCTGCTCGCTGTAGCTGTCGTTCCACTGCATGGCCACTTCGACGCCGATGCTCAAGCCGGCGTCGGTGTCTTTGCTGCCCGAGGCATGGAACACGGTGGGATGCAGCGCGGTCTTGTTCTGGTTGATGTACTCGACGAAGCCCTTCACGCCGCCGGCAAAGGCGAAGTCTTCTTCCTTGCCCTGGCGCTGGTCGACCAGCTTGATCTTCACGCCGTTGTTCAGGAACGAGAGCTCGCGCAGCCGCTTGGCGAGGATTTCGTAGTGGAACTCGATGTTGTTGAAGATTTCTTCGTCGGCCATGAAGTGGACTTCGGTGCCGCGCTTCTCGGTGGTGCCGGTGACCTTGATCGGCGACACCATGATCTGGGTGCCCGGCGCCATGCCATGCGCTGCCACGCCTTCGGGCAGGGCCACCTGCACCAGCTCGCGGTTTTGGACCACCCCACGGACGAACTCCATGTAGTGCGCCTTGCCGTCACGCTTGATCACCAGGCGCAGCCACTTGGACAGCCCGTTGACGCAGGACACGCCCACGCCGTGCAGCCCGCCCGAGACCTTGTAGCTGTTCTGGTCGAACTTGCCGCCGGCATGCAGCTCGGTCATGACTATTTCGGCGGCGCTGCGCTTGGGATCGTTCTTGTCGTCCCACTTGATGCCGGTCGGGATGCCGCGCCCGTTGTCGGTGACCGAGATGGAGTTGTCGGTGTGGATGGTGACGACGATTTCGTCGCAATGACCGGCCAGCGATTCGTCGATCGCGTTGTCGACCACCTCGAACACCAGGTGATGCAGGCCGGTGCCGTCGGACGTGTCGCCGATGTACATGCCGGGACGCTTGCGGACCGCTTCGAGGCCCTCGAGGATCTGGATGGAAGTGGAGTCGTAGCTCTTGTCAGCGTCGGTCATTCCGGAGGCGATCCTGCAGACGAGGTTGCGCAAAGATAACCGGCGATTGTAGCACTAATCGCTTGAAAACATTGGGAATTTCGCGGCGCTGCGGACCCCCGGGCGGCAGCTCCGGAAGCGGGGCCGGCCGCCCGAGGGCCGAGGCTGGTCCAGCGGTCCGGCCGGCCCGCCTCAGATTCGCATCGGCATGACGACGTACTTGAAGGTGTCATCGCCCGGCACCGTCAGCAGGGCGCTGCTGTTCGGATCGCCGAAGTCGATCGCCACCTGCTCGGTCTTGAGGTTGCCCAGCACATCCTGCAGGTAGCCGACGTTGAAGCCCACCTCGAGGTTGTCGCCGGTGTAGTCGACCTCGATCTCCTCGTGCGCCTCTTCCTGCTCGGCATTGCTGGTCTGGATGCGCATCGTGCCGTTGGACAGCGCCAGGCGCACGCCGCGGAACTTGTCGGACGTGAGGATGGAGGCGCGGCCCAGCGACGCGGCCAGCACGTCGCGCTGGATCTGGGCACGCTTGCGATAACCGGTGGGGATGACGCGCTGGTAGTCGGGGAACTTGCCTTCGACCAGCTTGCTCAGCATCTCGACATCGCCGAAGCGCAGGCGAACCTGGTTGGCCGCGACGTCGATCTGCACCGGCTCGTCGGTGTCGCCGAGCAGGCGCTGCAGCTCGAGCACCGTCTTGCGCGGAATGATGACCTCGTTGCGGGCGAGCTGCGCGCCCTCGACCTCGGTGTGGCAGTACGCCAGCCGATGGCCATCGGTGGCGATGACGCGCACCGCATCGTGATCGGTGACCAGCAGCAGGCCGTTCAGGTAGTACCGGATGTCCTGCTGGGCCATCGCGAAATGGACCATCTGGAACAGGTGCTTGAGCTGCTTCTGCGGCAGCGAGAACGAGGCCGAAAAACTTTCGTTGACGGCCACCGTCGGGAACTCTTCGGCGCCCAGCGTCTGCAGCGCGAAGCGGCTTTTTCCGGCCTGGATGGTGGCCTTGCGCTGGTTGACCGAGATGCTGACCTCGGGCCCTTCGGGCAGCGCGCGCAGGATGTCGATCAGCTTGCGGGCCGACAGCGTGGTGGCGCCTTCGTCGGTGCCCGAACTGAGCGACGCGGTGGTCTGGATCTGGATCTCGACGTCGGTCGCGAGGAACGAAACGGCTTCGCCCTTTTTCGTGATCAGCACGTTGGCGAGGATAGGCAAGGTGTGCCTGCGTTCGACAATGCCGGCCACGGTGGTCAGCGGTTTGAGGATCGCATCGCGTGTAGCTCTTATGAATTGCATTTGTCTTTATATCCTCTTGGTGTTGTTCATGAGGAAAGAGGGTTTGTGTGGACAACTGCCGCACAGCCAGTACCGGCGCGGCTTTGCGGGCAGTGGCAACCCGTGCACAAGCGGGCACCGGTTTTGTGGGTAACCCGGGAGAGCGTGCTCGGCGCGCAAAACCGGTCAGGTTGTGCACATTGCGCCCCGAAGCTGTACAGGGCTTTCGCACAGGGTTTCAGGCGCATGTTTTCATCCGCGCAGGGTCTGTTCGAGCACGTGGATCTGGTGGTTCAGATCGGGGTCGTGCTGGCGCTGTTCGGCGATCTTGCGCATCGCATGCAGCACCGTGGTGTGGTCGCGGCCGCCGAAGGCCTCGCCGATTTCGGGCAGGCTTTTTTGCGTGAGTTCCTTGGCCAGGTACATGGCGATCTGGCGCGGCAGCACGATGTGCGCATGGCGCCGCTTGCTGTACATCTCGGCGACCTTGATCTTGAAGAAGTCGGCCACGGCCTTCTGGATGAACTCGACCGAGATCTGGCGGCGGTTGAGGGCCAGCAGATCCTCCAGCGCCTCCTTGGCCAGGTCGAGCGAGATGGTCTTGTCACGGAAGCCCGCGAAGGCCACCACGCGCAGCAGCGCGCCCTCGAGCTCGCGCACGTTGCTGCGCAGATGCTTGGCGATGAAGAAGGCGACGTCCTCGGGCAGGGCCGACCCCTGCGACTCGGCCTTCTTGAGCAGGATGGCCACGCGCATCTCGAGTTCGGGCGGCTCGATGGCGACGATCAGGCCGGAGTCGAAGCGCGAAATGAGGCGTTCTTCGAGGCCCGAGATTTCCTTGGGGTAGGTGTCGCAGGTGATGATGATCTGCTTGCGCGCGGCGTACAGGGCATCGAAGGTGTAGAAAAATTCTTCCTGCGTGCGCGGCTTGCCGGACAGGAACTGGATGTCGTCGATCAGCAGCAGATCGAGCGACTGGTAGTACTGCTTCAGGTCTTCGGAGTTCTTGCGCTGGATCGAGCGCACCATCTCGTCGAAGTATTCCTGCGCATGGATGTAGCGCACGCGTGCCGTGGCGCTGCGCTCCATGTAGGCATTGCCCACCGCGTGCATCAGGTGTGTCTTGCCCAGGCCCACCCCGCCGTAGAGAAACAGCGGGTTGTAGGTGCCGGGCCGTTCGACGACCTGCAGTGCGGCGGCCCGCGCCATCTGGTTGGCCTTGCCGGTGACGAAGCTCTCGAACGCAAGATCGGGACGCAGCCGGGTGCGGTCGACCACGGTGGCTGTTGCCCCCGCGCCGATGTGGGCCAGGCCATTGGCAAGGATGCCGTTGGGCGAAGCGCCGTCGGCATGGCCGGCCAGCACGCCGCTGGCCTGGGCCTGCGCGGCGAGCGCGGCGCCCGGTCGCGGCGGAGCAGGCGGTGGTGCGGCCACCTCGGGCGGCGTGCACAGCGCGAATTCGACGCGGGCCTGCGGATCGAGCAGCTCGCCGGCGAGTTGGGCGATGCGGTTGCCATACTGGCTGCGGACCCAGTTCAGCTTGAACTGATTGGGCGCACCGATGCGCAGGACGCGGGAGTTCTCGTCATAGCCCATGAACACCAGGGGCTTGAGCCAGGTCTTGTACAGCTGCGCGGGCACTTCTGCCTCGAGCTGGGATGCACAAGCGAGCCAGCGATCCTGCATGGGCGATGAGTCGATCGGTCTTGAAGTGGGCGGGGCTTCGGAACCATGACGCGGATCCGACGGAGCCAGAGATTTTACCCCACTCCGGAAGTTTTCCACAGGCACCCGGTTGACGGTTGCCCGTTGTTCTGATGCAATAAAAGGCTTTTCTCAGAGAAATGTCATGAAACGTACCTATCAACCCTCAGTAGTTCGCCGCAAGCGTACGCATGGCTTCCTCGTGCGCATGAAGACCCGTGGCGGTCGTGCAGTCATCCGTGCCCGTCGCGCCAAGGGCCGCAAGCGTCTCGGGGTGTAAGCCGCCCCTCGCCAGACCCGGCTTGTGACGGTCCGGAAACATCATGGGTCGACAACGAGTCGATGCTGGTCTGCTGGCGCTGGCCAAACAGCGCGCTGTCTCGTCAACCGAGCACTTCGGAGTGGCGGTGTGCCGACACGCCGAACGTTCGCGTCTGGGTCTGTCCGTGCCCAAACGGCTGCTTCCCGATGCCGTCGACCGCAACACGCTCAAACGCGTGGCGCGCGAGGCGTGGCGCCTGGTCGACTGGCCGCCTGCCTGCAAGCCCGATCTCGCCATGATCAAGCTGCGCCGGCGTGAAGCCCACTGGCTCTCGATGCCGCGCGGGCAGCTCAAGCGTGCCTGGCGTCAGGAGATCGAGCTGCTGATCCGACGCGCAGTCGCGCGCTCTCAGCCGTGAGGCGTACGCACGGCGCCGGCCCGCAGGCCGTTGTTTCCGGCGACAGCCGGCCGAAGCTGCGTGGGCTGCTGACGCGGGCACTGGCCGCCGTCCTGAAGGCGCCCATTCACGTCTACCGATACGCGATCAGCCCGCTGCTTCCGCCGGCTTGTCGCTTTTATCCGAGCTGCTCCGAATACGCCCTCGAGGCGATCGGTACGCACGGTCCTGTGAAGGGAAGCTGGCTGGCCGCGCGTCGCGTGTGCCGCTGTCATCCCTGGAATCCCGGTGGAGTCGATCCGGTGCCGACCTGCGTCAGCCCCGTGCTGCGCGAAGGCGGCGGACGGTGGCCGCAGTCCCTGCGGACCCCGTCGTCGCAACCCGCCAAGATGGAATGATCCCCATGCAACTGCAACGCACCATTCTCTGGATCGTGTTCTCGATGTCCCTGCTGTTCCTCTGGGACAGCTGGCAGCGGCACAACGGCAAGCCATCGCTGCTGATGGGCTCGTCCCAGCAGACCGACACCAAGGCGGGCGCCAAGGGCGCGCCCCCCGCCCCGGCAGCGGCCGCCAAGTCCGACGCCAGTGTGCCGGGTGCACCGGGCGCGGTCCCGGCGCCGCCCAACGCCGCCGTCGCGGCACCGAGCGGTGGCACCGCCGTGCCGGCCTCGCCGCCGGCCGCACTGATCAAGCTGCGCAGCGACACGCTGGCTCTGGACGTGGACCCGGTGGGCGGCCAGATCCGGCGCGCCGAACTGCTCAAGCACAGGGCCGGCACTGAGACCATCGGGCGCAATGGCGGCCATGTGGTGCTGCTGCATGACGAACCGGGCCGTGTGTATGTTGCACAGTCGGGTCTGGTCGGCGGACCGGCCGGCGACGGCTTTCCGACCCATCGCACGCTGTTCGCGGTGACCGAGGCGCCGACAGCCCTGCAGGACGGTGCGCCCTCTGTCTCGCTGAAGCTCTCGGCCGAATCTGGCGGCGTGAAGCTAGTGCGTACTTACACGCTGGCGCGCGGCAGCTATGTCGTCGATGTGAAAGACGAGGTCACGAACCTGGGTGAAGCGCCGATCAAGCCCACGCTGTACATGCAGCTCACCCGCAACGGTGAATTCACCAGCGAGGCGGACAAGGCGGCCCAGGGCAACAAGGCCTTCGCGATGTTCACGGGCGGCGCGGCCACCTACGTCGGCCCGGTCGTCTACACCGACGAGCAGAAGTTCCAGAAGGTCGATTTCGCCAACATCGAAAAGGGCAAGACCGACTTCGTCAAGCAGGCCAAGGACGGGTGGCTGGGCGTGATCCAGCACTACTTCGTGTCGGCCTGGCTGCCCGCCGACAAGGTGCAGCGCGAGTACTTCGCGAACCGGATCGACAACAACCTGTACGCGGTCGGCGCGCTGCAGCCGCTGGGCGACATCGCCCCCCGGGCAAGCGCCAGCACTCAGTCGCGCCTGCTGGTCGGCCCGCAGGATCAGCGGATGCTCGAGACGGTCGCGCCTGGCCTGGACCTGACGGTGGACTATGGCTGGCTGACACCGGTGGCCAAGCCGATCTTCTGGCTGCTCGAGATGTGCCACCGGGTGGTGGGCAACTGGGGCTGGGCGATCGTGCTGCTGACGATCATCATCAAGACGATGTTCTTCCCGCTTCAGGCGGCAAGCTACCGGTCGATGGCCCGCATGAAGGCGGTCACGCCGCGGATGATGCAGCTGCGCGAGCGCTATGGCAGCGATCGGGTCAAGCTCAACCAGGCCATGATGGAGCTGTATCAGCAGGAGAAGATCAACCCGCTGGGCGGCTGCCTGCCGATCGTGGTGCAGATTCCGGTGTTCATCGCGCTGTACTGGGTGCTGCTGGCGTCGGTCGAAATGCGCAATGCGCCGTGGATCGGCTGGATTCACGATCTGGCGCTGCCGGACCCGTTCTACATCCTGCCGCTGATCATGGCGGGCACGATGTTCATCCAGGTCAAGCTGAACCCGACGCCGCCCGATCCGGTGCAGGCCAAGGTCATGATGATCATGCCGCTGGTGTTCTCGGTGATGTTCTTCTTCTTCCCGGCCGGCCTGGTGCTGTACTGGCTGGTGAACAACTGCTACTCGATTGCGCAGCAGTGGTACATCACGAACAAGATGGCGACCGCGGCGGAAAAGAAAAAAGAGAAAGCCTGATCCAAGGGGGCGAATGCCCATGCAGCAATGAAGGCCGGCCGCGAAGCCGGCCTTTTTTTCACTTCCGCCACCCCGGCTGCGGCCACGGCAGCACCCCGGTGTCGCGCGTGATGGCAGGCAAGGCCGCTGCCGATAGACTTCGCCTCATGCTCACGGATTCCAATGCGCCAATCGCTGCCATCGCCACTGCCTCCGGCCGCGGCGGTATCGGGGTGATCAGGGTGTCGGGCGGCGATCTGACGACCGTGATTGGCGCGGTGCTCGGCGAACCGGCCGCCCGCCGCCTCCTGCCGCGCGCCGCGCTGTACACCCCTTTCCTGGACGCCGACGGCGGCGAGATCGATCGCGGACTGGCCTTGTTCTTTCCCGCTCCGCATTCGTACACCGGCGAAGCCGTGCTCGAACTCCAGGGTCACGGCGGTCCGGTGGTGATGCAGATGCTGCTGGCCCGGGTGCTGCGGGCCGGTGCGCCGCTGGGTCTGCGGCTGGCCGAACCGGGCGAGTTCACCCAGCGGGCATTCCTCAACGACAAACTGGATCTTGCGCAGGCCGAAGCCGTGGCCGACCTGATCGATGCCAGCACCGAGCAGGCGGCGCGCTCGGCCACGCGCTCGCTGGCCGGTGTGTTCTCGCGGGCGGTCCATCAGCTGGTCGAGGCGCTGGTCAATCTGCGCATGCTGGTCGAGGCCACGCTGGATTTCCCGGAGGAGGAGATTGATTTTCTCGAGCGCGCCGATGCGCTCGGCCAGCTGGGCCGCCTGCGTGCACAGCTCGATACGCTGCTGGCTCAGGCGCGCCGCGGTGCGCTGCTGCGCAACGGTCTGGACGTGGTGCTGGTCGGCGAGCCCAACGTCGGCAAGTCCAGTCTGCTCAATGCGCTGGCCGGCGCCGAGGTGGCGATCGTCACGCCGATAGCGGGCACGACGCGCGACCGGGTGACGCAGGCGATCCAGATCGAAGGCGTGCCACTGAACATCATCGACACGGCCGGGCTGCGCGAGACCACCGATGAAATCGAACGGATCGGCATCGAACGCACCTGGCAGGCGGTGGCTCAGGCCGACGTGGTGCTCCACCTGGTGTCGGCTGAAGGGCAGGGCGGGTCGGTCGGCGAGGGTTCAGGCGGGGACGGGACGGGCGAAGCGGTGGCCGGCGCCTCGATTGGCATCGCGCCCGAGCTGCTGGCGCGGCTGCCGCGCGGTGTGCCGATCGTCCGGGTGGTCAATAAAATCGATCTGGCGGGCCAGGGGGCGCGCGTCGAACGGAACGCGGACGGAACGACCGTCGAATCGGTGTGGTTGTCGGCACGGGCTGGCGACGGGATCGATGCGCTTCGGGCGGCACTGCTGGAACTTGCGGGCTGGCAGCAGGCGGGTGAGTCGACGTTCATTGCGCGCGAGCGCCATCTGCTGGCCTTGCGGGCCGCGCAGGATCATCTGGCGGTTGCCGAGCAGAACGCGCTGGCTCGGGCCCAGCAGCTCGATTTGTTCGCCGAGGAGCTGCGTCTTGCGCAGGAGCAGTTGAACGCGATCACCGGCGAATTCTCGGCGGATGATTTGCTGGGCGTGATCTTCAGCCGGTTTTGCATCGGAAAATAGGTCTGCCGAGGCGCGCCGTTGGGTCCGGTGACGCGGTGGAATCGGCTGCAGCGGGCGCGGTCGCCGCACGCGCTGCCCGCCATGCACGATCGGCCCCGCGGGTGCCGCCACAAGAAAGATTCTTCGAATGACTGATCTTCAAGGCAGTGGCTCCGTCTTCACGCGTCTGCGCCGCTTCGGCCTCATCAAGCTGGTCCTGCTGATGCTCGGGCTGGCGCTGGCGCTGGGCATTGCGTCGGTGCACCTGATCCCGCTGGTGACAAGGCTGGGTCTTTCGCCCCGCCTCGCGGACAAGCTGCCCTACCTGGGCTTCGCCAGCGGCCTGCTGGTCGGGCTGTTGGCGCCGGTGTCGCACGCGCTGATGCTGACCCTGCAGATCGGTCTGGTCTTGCCGCTGCTTGCATTCGCGCTGCTGGGCAGCGTGCTGTCGGTCCTGGCGAGTGCGCTGTGGGCGATCGCCATGCTGGATGCGCTGCTGATCGGCGCGCTGCTGACCGTCGCCTTCGTCCCGGTATTGATGCTGCTGGACGCCGCTTTCCGGCGGAAGGGGTCGGTACGCGACCGAAGGGCTTAGCCGTCGGGGTCGGCCGTTGGTGCTCCCCGTCCGGGCAGCGCACGCCTGCGCCATCAAGTACCATTCCTTCGATTCTGCGGTACCCCAATAACAGTGTCTCCAAGGAGGAAACCATGTTCAGTCACGTGATGGTCGGTGTGAGCGATCTCGAGAAGTCCCGCAAGTTTTACGATGCGCTGCTCGGCGCCATCGGCGTCGGGCCCGGCGTCGCCAACAAGAACCGCTATTTCTATCGCAGCGCGACCGGCAATTTTGCGATCACCACCCCGATCAACGGCGAGCCGGCGACTTATGGCAACGGTGGCACCATCGGTTTCGCGATGTCCTCGCCGGAACAGGCCGATGCCTTCCACGCCGCTGGCGTGGCCAATGGCGGCACCACCTGCGAAGATCCCCCGGGCTATCGTGAAGGTCCCGGAGGCAAGCTGTATCTGTGCTATCTGCGCGATCCGGACGGCAACAAGCTCTGCGGGCTGCATCGGCCGGCCAAGTAAGCTGCATCCGCTGCGGCCGGCCTAGTAGGCCGCAGGCTGATCGTGTCGGTCAGGCGCCCGCCAGCTGCGGGCCTTATCGACCACGGCGCAAATGAAAGACCGGCGGTCCCGACTGGGGCAGGGGGCTGCTACCGTCGGGCTGTCGCGTGGCCGCCGGCCGCGCATCCGAAGGAGCGCCGCCCGTGAGCCAGTCGACCCCGCCCCGTCCCGACCTGCAGATCGTCCTGGATGCGCAGCGGGCATTGCTCGATGAGGCGCGACCCGAGGCGGTCGCCCGTCAGCATGGCCGAGGCCGCCTGACAGTCCGCGAGGTGATCGCCGCGCTGGCGGACGTCGACAGCTTCGTCGAGTACGGCGGACTGGCGCGACCGGCCGTGCCCGACATGACCGGTCCGGCCGACGGCCTGGTGATGGGTACGGCGCAGGTGCAGGGCCGTGCGGTCGACCTGGTGCTGTACGACTACACGGTGCACGGCGGCACCCAGAGCGCGATCAACCACATCAAGATCGCCCGGATGTTCGAGCACGCCTTGCGCCATCGCCTGCCGGTCATCTGCTGGCTGGAGGGGGGCGGGGCACGCACCCACGACATGCTTGTTCCAGCACGCGGAGCCTCCGCGACCTTCGCCGTGTTTGCCCGGCTGTCCGGGCGTGTGCCCACCATCGGCATCGTGCCCAGCCGCGCGTTCGCCGGGCATGCCAACCTCGCCGGCATGTGCGATCTGCTGATCGCGGCGCGCGACTCGGCCATCGGCATGGCCGGGCCGCCGCTGGTCGAGGCCGCCATGGGCGTGAAGCTGACGCCGGAGGAGATCGGGCCGGTCAGCGCCCACGTGCAGTCGGGCGTGGTCGACCTGCTGGCGGATGACGATGCACATGCGGTGGAGCTGGCGAAGGCTTACCTCGCCTACTTCGGTCCGGCCAGGCCGCCTGGCGAAGCCCCGGACCCCGAGCCGCTGCGCAGCCTGGTCCCCGAAAACCCACGCAGGGCCTATGACATAAGGAAGGTGATCGCTCACATTGCAGATGTCGGCAGCACGCTGGAACTCAAGCCATCGCATGGCCGATCGGTGGTGACCTCGCTGGTGCGCTTCGGCGGCCGGGCCGTGGGCATCGTGGCGAACCAGCCGATGCACCTGGGCGGTGCGATCGACAGTGCGGCCTCGGTCAAGGCGGCCCGGTTCGTCCAGATCTGCGATGCCTACGACATCCCCTTGCTGCTGCTGTGCGACACCCCCGGTCTGATGGTCGGACCCGAAGCGGAAAAGACCGGCCTTGTTCGCCACAGTGGGCGCTTGCTATCGGCAATCGCCAACGCCAGCACGCCGATCATGACGGTGGTCCTGCGCAAGGCTTATGGCCTGGGCTACTATGTGATGGGTTCTCAGCCACTGGACCCTGCGGTGCTGCTGGCCTGGCCGAGCGCCGAATATGGGGGCATGGGCCTGGGGGGCGCGGTGAATATTCTCCACAAGACGGAGCTTGCCGGGTTCACCGATCCGGCCGCTCGCGCGCGGCGCCATGCCGAACTGACCGAAGCGCTCAAGCGCGAACACGCGGCCGTCCAGGCGGCCGGGAAATTCATCTACGACAATGTGATCGACCCGACCGACACGCGCGAGATGCTGCTGCGCACCTTGCGTACCTTGAGCCCCGCGCCAGCCCGGACTGAGCGCAAGCGCATCATCGAACCGTTCTGAATTTCGCGGAGCACTCTGATGAGGGAAGTCCTGACCTTTGCCTCCGGCGTGTTGCGCGATCCGGCCAATGTGGGTGCGGTGCTGCCGGCATCGCGATGGCTGGCTGCGGCGATCGCCCGAGAAGTGGTGCGATCGCGATGCCACATGGTGATCGAGATCGGCGCAGGCACGGGGGCGGTCACCCGGGCGATCCTGGCGCAGGGATTTCCACCGGATCGGCTGTTCGCGCTCGAGCGCGATCCGAAGTTCGTCCAGTGGCTGCGGGACAAGCTGCCAGGGGTTGGCGTGGTCAAGGCCTGCGCATCCGAGATTGGCCAGGTCGTGCGGCACGGCGTCCCGACCACCATCGTGTCGTCCCTGCCCTTCAAGTCCATGGCGCCCGCCGAGGTTCGGCGCTGTACCGCCGCGCTGGCGACCGCGCTGGGCCGCTCACCCGGTTCGAGACTGCTTCAGTACAGCTATGGCTTCGGGCCGCTGCCGCCTTTCGAGGCCCCGCCCGAACTTCAGTGGGTCAAGGCTGGGGTGGTGCTGCGCAATCTGCCGCCCGCTACGGTCTGGACACTCCGGCAGCGGGGCGCTCTGGTGCCCGTTTAGGCGCACGACAACGCGTTGAACCGAAGCGGGACAGCCGCGTTCCGCGGAAGCGATACGTCCGCGCCCGCCGGTCCCACGCGCTGTGCGAGACTGCGCCGCGTGACTTCGCCCGCCCGTGCTTCTTTCCGCCCCGTACTGCTCGCACTGCTCATCGGCTTTTCCGCCGGCGCGGTCTGCTCGTGGTTGAAAGCGCCGCTCCCCTGGCTGATCGGACCGCTGTTCGCCTGCGCCTTCGCTGCATCGCGCGGTCTGCCGCTGGCCAGTCTGCCGGCCGCGCGCAGTGCCGGCCAATGGGTGATCGGCACTGCGCTCGGGCTGTTCTTCACCGCCGATGTGATGGGACGCCTGGGCCAGAGCGCCGGCCTCGTGCTGGCCGGGCTGGTCTGGTCGGTCGCCATCGGGCTGTCGCTGGCCTGGGCGCTGCGCCGCTACGCCGGGCTGGACGGAGCGACCGCGTTTTTCGCCGGCGCCATCGGCGGCGCCTCCGAAATGGCCTTGCAGGGCGAGCGCCATGGCGCCCGGGTCGACATGATTGCCGCGGCCCACAGCCTGCGCATCATGATGGTGGTCAGCGTGGTGCCCTTCGCCTTCCAGTGGCTGGATGTGCATGGCACGGACATCTCGCAGCGGGCCGTGATGGCGGTGAACTGGTGGCCTGGCTTTCCGCTGCTGGTCGTGTTCACGGTGATCGGAGCGCTGGCTCTGCGGCTGCTCCACGCGCCCAACCACTGGATGATCGGACCGCTGGTCGTGTCGGTGGGCCTGAGCGCCGGTGGTGTGGTGCTCAGCGCGGTGCCCGGGTGGGTGGTCAGCGCCGGGCAGGTGTTCATCGGCATCGGTCTGGGGACGCGGTTCGCGCCCGGATTCTTCGGCCGGGCGCCGCGCATGCTCGCCGTGGTCGCGGTGTCGACCGTCGCTGCCATTGTCGCCTCGGCCAGCTTCGCCGCGGGCCTGTCGTGGTGGTCGGGTGTGCCCTGGGCGACGCTGGCACTGGCGACCTCGCCGGGCGGAATTGCCGAGATGGCCCTGACCGCCAAGCTGCTCGGCCTGGGCGTGCCGGTGGTGACGATGTTCCATCTGACCCGGGTGCTGATGCTGGTGCTGGTCGGTGGCACCTTTTACCGCTGGCTTGCCCCGAAGTTCGGCTGGCCCCACGATGAGGTTTCACCTTTCCCCCAAGCGCGCAATCCCGATGACGACGACAACGAATGAAACTCAGGATGCGGCCCTGGCCCGCGCCCGGGGCTGGCTGAGCGAACTGTTCGCACCCTGGGTGCAGGCCTTGCATCTGTCGCCCGAGGCGGTCAGTTCGGATTCGGTGGTTCTGCGGCTGCCCTTCGACTCCTCGCTGTGCCGGGTCGGTGGCACGCTGTGCGGTCAGGCGCTGATGTCCGCGGCCGACACAGCCATGGTCATTGCCATCTCGGCCCAGCTGGGCGAGTTCCGGCCGATGACCACAGTCAGCATCACGACCAGTTTCATGCGTCCGATCGCCGATGGCGACGCGCTCATAACGGCCCGGGTGATCAAACCGGGGCGAACACTCACTTTCGGCGAGATCGAGATCAGGTCTGCAGTTGACGGCAAGGTGGCCGTCCACGCCACCACGACTTACGCGATGCTGTAACGCACAAGGCCCCGGCCGACCGCCTCACGGCTGCAGCCAGCGGGCCGCCAGCGAGCCGTTCGGCCATGAAAATCCCGCCCGGCGATGACCGGCCGGGTCGATCAGCAGCCAGTCCAGAGCGTCGACCGCGACAGCCAGCACGGCAAACCGCTGCGGACCCTCATACAGTGCCTGCGAGCGCGGCGGCAGTGCGTGCCAGGCGTCCAGCGCAGCGGCGTCGTTGTGGTGCACCTGTGTACGGCCGTGCACCCTCAGCTGGGTGCGCGAAGGGCCGTCGTAGAAAACCACACAGCTGCGCGGGTCGCGCGCGAGCTGCCCCAGCTTGCCGGCCCGCGCATCGCTGTGCACCTGCAGTTCGCGTCGCTCGCGGCAGACCGCGCGCAGCACCACGGTGCGCGCGTCGGGTCCGCCGTCCACGGCGATGCTGGCAAGCACCGGCCAGTGACAGCCATGCTGCGGGTCGGCGGCGCCGTCCTCGAGCAGCTGCCAGGCGCTTTCCAGTATCTTCTCGAGCATGGGATCGGTCATGGTGACGTCACTTTACGGCTCCTTTTGCCGTCGGCCATCTTCGCCCTGACGCGCCGCCGTTGCGGCCTCGCGCCAACTCTGGAGCAGACGACAGATGACAAGCAAGGACTTGAACGGTCAGGTGGCCTGGGTGACGGGCGGGGGTACCGGCATCGGCCTCGAGACGGTGATGGCCCTGGCGCGGGCCGGGGCTGTGGTGGTTGTGTCGGGACGCCGCCAGGGCGAGCTCGATGCCGCGGTGGCTGGCGTGAAAGCGGCGGGCGGCGTGGCGCATGCCCTGGCGCTCGATGTCAGCGACGCGGCCGCGGTCACCGCCGCCGCCGCGCGCATCATGGCGGATCACGGCCGCATCGACATGCTGGTCTGCTCG
>DAONCJ010000033.1:0-14041 GCA_035401985.1 Burkholderiaceae bacterium
CATGCCCAGGCCGCCGCAGCCCAGCACCGCCACCCAGTCGCGGGGCGACAGCGGGGGCAGCTTGGCAATGGCGCTGAACGCGGTCAGGCCCGAGCAGGCCAGCGTGGCGGCATAGGCCTCGTCCAGGCCGCTCGCATCGATCAGATACTTCGAATCGGGGATCACCAGGTGGGTGCCATATGCGCCCTGCCCCAGCACGCCCAGAAAGCGTCCCTGCAGGCAGTAGTTGTCCTGGCCGGCCTCGCAGACTGCGCACTTGCCGCAGCCGATCCACGGGAAAACCAGACGCCGATCGCCGATCTTCACGCCGGTGGCCTCCGGGCCGAGCGCCTCGACCACTCCGAACGGTTCATGGCCCACGGTGAACGGTGGCACGCAACCCCGATCGCGCACGTAAAATTTCTTGCCGCCGCCGAGATCGAAATATCCGTCCCAGATGTGCAGGTCGGAGTGACACACCCCCGAACGGGTCACACGGATCAGCACTTCCCGGCCCTGGGGTCGCGGGGTCTCGCGAATACGGGCCTGCAAGGGCTTGCCGTGCTCGATGACATCGTAGGTGAGCATTGCCTGGTCTCCTGGATTCCTGATGCGAAGGTTGTGCGGAACGCAAGCCGGCGGGATGGCGGCGCAGGCCGATGGTAGCGCGGGCGAGCCGGGAAGCGTTCCGCTTCATGGCGACGACCGGGAGCCCGAGTGAGCAATGCACGAGGTAGCTGCACCATGAACACATCGACCCGCCGGCAGCGTCCGCTCGCCCTGGCATGCCTGCTGGCGCTTGCCGGCGCACTGCTGGCCGGCTGCGCCCACCGGGAGCCCGCGGACGGCGCTGCGCGCAAGGAGACCGCGTTCGCCGTGACCGTGTCGCACGAGCTGGTGAGCTTCAATGCCGGTCAGCCGGGCCGGCTGCTGTCCCGGCGACAACTGATCGGCCTGGCGGACGGTGAAAAGCTGGTGGGCATCGATTTCCGGGTTGCACGCGGCCAGTTGTTCGCGCTCTCGGACCGGGCGCGGCTCTACCGGATCGACACTGAGTCGGCCACGCTGGCGCCCGTCGGAAGCGGCATCGGGACAGCACTGAGTGGCACCCGATTCGGGTTCGACTTCAATCCGACGGTCGACCGGATCCGCGTGGTCAGCGACTCGGGCCAGAACCTGCGCGTCCATCCGGACACCGGTGGCGTCGTCGACTCCGACCCGCAAAGCGCGGGTCTGCAGCTCGACGGTCCGCTGGCCTATGTGCCCGGCGATCCGAACGCGGGACAGGCACCCAGAGTCATCGCGGCGGCCTACACGTACAACAAGGAAAACGAGAAGATCACCACGAACTATGCGCTGGACGCTCAGACAGCCAGCCTCGTGGTCCAGGGCTCGATCGAAGGCAGCACCCCGGTCGTCTCGCCCAACACCGGCCGCCTGCGAACGGTGGGGCCCCTGCGCGCCGGTGCGTTCGATCAGGCGGCGTTCGACATTTCCGATCTGACCAACACCGGCTTTGCAGCGCTCACCCGGACCGGCGCCCGGGAGTCGCAGTGGTACCTGATCGACCTCGCCACCGGCCGGGCCACAGGGCTGGGCACGATCGGCGCGGGCGCAGCCGTCGTTGGCGTCGCGATCGAGCCGTGATGAGGCCACCGGCGTGGACGCTTGCGCCGGCGCACCGCTGGCGCTCCCTGCGCCGCTGGGCTGTCGGGCTGGCTGCCGCATTGGCCGGTGCGGCTGCGCCGCCCGCAGGGGCCGAAAAGCTGAACGTCACAGTGCAGGACAGCCTCGGGCGCCCGCTGGAGAACGCCGTCGTGTCGGTGATGGTCGGCGGGACCCGTGAGCGCGCCGGCGCCCAGGCGAGCGCCGAGATGGCCCAGCGCGAGCGCAGCTTCGTGCCCCATGTGCTGGTGGTGCAGACCGGCACACCGGTGTCGTTCCCGAACCTGGACACCGTCCGCCATCACGTCTATTCGTTCTCTGCCATCAAGCCCTTCGAGATCAAGCTGTACGTCGGCACGCCGACCCAGCCCGTGGTTTTCGACCGGCCTGGCACCGCGGTTCTCGGCTGCAACATCCACGACAAGATGGTCGGCTTCATCCATGTCGTCGACACCCCGTACTTCGCACGCACGGGCGCCGCCGGCGGCGCCACCCTGGATCTGCCGCCGGGCGAACATCGCGTGCGGGCCTGGCACCCGGTGCTTCAGGCCAGCGGCGCTCCGGTGCAGGACATGGCCCGGCTGGCTGCCGGCGGCAGCGCCGCTCTGACGATCCGGCTGCCGGCAAACTGACCATGCTCAACCGCCTCGACATGCGCATTGCGGGAGTGTTCCTCGCCCTGCTGCTGGCCGTGCAGCTGGCGGGCTTCGGGCTGATCCGCGAAGTTATCTCGCTGAACGCCCGCGCGACGATCGCCGAAGACCTCGACAATGGCGCGCGGCTCATCCGACGCCTGCTGGATCAGCACAACCAGCGGATGATCGAATCGGCGCGCGTGCTGGCCGCCGATTTCGGATTCCGCTCGGCGATCGGCTCGGGCGATCGAGCGACGCTGGCGGACACGCTCGAGAACCACGGTGAGCGAATCGGCGCGGCGGAGATGCTGTTTCTCGGCACCGACCTCTCGCTGCAGGCAGCCACCGCACGGATGGCGCCGCAGGTTTACGCGTATGCCCGCGCTCAGGCCGCAGCCAGCCGGCAGAGCGACAGCGCCCGGGTGGTGATGATCCGTGGCACGCCGCAGCTGCTGCTGACGGTGCCCATCAAGGCGCCGCTGACGATCGGCTATGTCGCGATGGGCTTCGCGCTGGACAAGCGACTGCTCGACGACATGCATCAGCTGGCCGGCATCATCACGTCGGTTCTGGTGCGCACGCAGGGCGGCCCGTGGCAGGTCGATCAGACACTGCTTGAAGGCGCCTCTGCAGGCGACCTGAAGGCGCGGGTCCCCATGCTCGCCGGGTCGGCTTCCGCCCGCATCGATGGCACGACCTACCAGACACGGCTCATTCCTCTGGCCAGTGACGGGGGCGATGAAGTGTCGGCGCTGATGATGCGCTCGATCGACGCCGCGCTCGAGCCCTTCGAGCGGCTGCAGATGCTGCTGCTGCTGATCACCCTCGTGGGCGCTCTGCTATCCGGCACCGCGAGCTTTCTCACGGCGCGACGGGTGACCGGTCCGCTGAAGGCGCTGACGCGCTCGGCCGAGCGCCTGGGCGCCGGCGATTACGAGGCGGCTGTCGACACGCGCGGCACCGACGAGGTCGGCGAGCTCGCCCGCCGGTTCGACGCCATGCGCCTGGACCTGCGCGAACGCGATCAGCGGATTTCGCGCCTCGCGTACTGGGATCGGCTGACCGGCCTGCCCAATCGCGAACGCTTCAACCAGCTGCTGGCCCAGGCGATCGACGAGACCCGCGGCACCGACCAGGTGCTTTCCGTGCTGATGCTCGACCTGGACCGGTTCAAGCATGTCAACGACGTGTTGGGACCGGCGTTCGGGGATCGACTGCTGGGCGAGGTGGCGCAACGCCTGCGCGCCCACGCCGTGCGCGACACCGATGCGGTGGCACGGATCGGCGGCGACGAGTTCGCCCTGCTGCTGCGCGGCGCGAGCAGCCGGGAGGCAGCCGAAGTCGGCCATCGCATTCTGGCGGTGATGGAGCAGCCGATCACGCTGGACGATCACACGGTCGACCTGCGCGCGGGCATCGGGGCGGTCACCCATCCGGCGGATGGCGACGACGCCGACACCCTGCTGCGCCGGGTCGAGATGGCGATGTACGCCGCCAAGACACGACAGGCCGGACTCGTGCACTACCAGCCCGACATGGACAGCGCCAGCGAACAGTCGCTCTCGATGCTGACCGACCTGCGCGAGGCGGTCGAGCAGAACCAGCTGCAGCTGTATCTGCAGCCCAAGATCGATCTTGCCAGCGGTGGCGTGGCCGGCGCCGAGGCGCTGGTGCGCTGGCGTCATCCGGTGCGAGGACTGGTGCCGCCCGCGCACTTCATCCCCTTTGCCGAGCAGACCGGCGCCATCCGCCAGATCACCCAATGGATGATCGAACGGACCGCGACGGTGCTTGCCGACCTGCATTCGCAGGGCATGCCGATCAGAATTGCCGTCAACCTGTCGACCCGCGACCTGATGGATCAGCAGCTGCCGCAGAAGGTGGCGCATCAGCTTGCGGTGCGCGGACTCGGTCCGGCGGCGCTGTGCCTTGAGATCACCGAAAGCGCCATCATGGACGACCCCCTGCGCGCCGAGCAGACGCTGCAGGGACTGCATGACATGGGCGTGGCGCTGTCGATCGACGACTTCGGCACCGGCTACTCGTCCCTGGCCTATCTGAAGCGACTGCCGGTTGATCAGCTGAAGATCGATCGCAGCTTCGTGATGAACATGGAGCGAGACAGGGCCGATGTGATGATCGTGCGTTCGACCATCGATCTGGCGCACAACCTGGGTCTCAAAGTCGTGGCCGAAGGGGTGGAGACCGAGGCTCAGCTCGCATTGCTGGGCGAGCTGGGATGCGACGAGGCGCAGGGCTATCTGCTCGGGCGGCCGATGCCGGCGGCCGAATTCGCGGTCTGGGCACGAAACTGGCGGCCGCGCCAGCCTGCCGCGGGCTTGCGCCCTGCGCTCGCGGAACCGCCTTCCGCCGCATCCAACGCCTGCGCCGCGATCCTCGACGAATCGGTCTGAATCGGTCTGCCGGTTGCCGGCTGGTCGCCCGCAGGGGGCGGCTGCCTTATCATCGAGGACGTCGCTCCATGGAGACTCCTCGCATCATGATGCACCCGATCCGCCGCGCCCTATGCGCCCTGCTCCTGGCCGGACTCAGTGGTGGCGCAGCCGCCCAGGCCTTTCCCGGCAAGCCGATTCGCCTGATCTGTCCCTTCCCGCCTGGCGGCGCCGTGGACATCGCTTCGCGTGCCGTGGCCGCCGAGATGAGCAAGACGCTCGGACAGCCGGTCAACGTCGAGAACAAGCCCGGCGCAGGCGGCAACATCGGCGCTGCCGAAGGGGTGCGCGCCGCGCCCGACGGCTACACGATGGTGATGACCACCAGCGGGATCCAGGCGATCAATCCGCTGATGTACAAGAAGATGGGCTTCGACCCGATTCGCGAACTGGCCCCGGTCTCGGCCCTGGTGTCCCTGTCCAATGTGCTGGTGGTGCATCCGTCGGTGAAGGCCAATTCCGTGGCCGACGTGCTTGCGCTGGTCAGGGCCAATCCGGGAGGCATGACCTACGCCTCGAGCGGCTCGGGCACCAGCATCCACATGTCGGCCGAGATGTTCAAGCACCTCACCGGAACCAGCATCGTCCATGTGCCGTACAAGGGCAGCGCGCCGGCACTGACCGATCTGCTGGGCGGACAGGTGCAGATGATGTTCGACAACATCCCCTCGGCCCTGCCGCACATCAAGGCCGGCAAGCTGCGCGCGCTCGCCACCACGGGCGCCAGCCGCGATCCCGCCCTTCCCGACCTGCCGACAGTGGCCGAGGCCGGCGTGGCCGGCTACGAGGCGGGCGTCTGGTTCGGACTGGCTGTGCCGGCCAGCACCCCGCGCGATGTCATCGCCCGCCTGAACGCCGAAGCGGTGAAGGCCACGAAGTCGCCCGATTTCGTCAAGCGGATGTCCGAACTCGGTTACGTGATGATCGGCAGTTCGCCCGAGCAGATGGCCGCGATGCAGCGAGCCGAACAGACGCGCTGGACGCCGGTGGTCAAGGCCTCCGGTGCATCGGCCGACTGACGCTTACCCAGTTCTTGTTCATCACCGGCGCAACCGCCGCCCCCTTTCCCACAGGAGTCACGCATGCATGCGTATCTGAAGTTCGCCACCCGCCTGGGTGCCCTGACACTGGCTGCCGCGGCCCTCGGCCAGGCCTCGGTGGCCTCCGCGCAATCGAAGGACATCCGGATCGGCCTGGTGTATTCGCGCACCGGCCCCCTCGAGGCATATGGCAAGCAGACGCAGGCCGGCGTGGTGCTCGGACTCGACTACGCCACGGGCGGCACCATGATGGTCAATGGCCGCAAGATCGTGCTGATCGAGAAGGACGACCAGGGCAAGCCCGATGTCGGCAAGTCGCAGCTCGCATCGGCCTATGCCGACGACAAGGTCGACCTGGCGATCGGACCGGTGGCCTCGGGTGTGGCGCTGGCCATGCTGCCGGTGGCCGAGGAGAACAAGAAAATCCTGATCGTCGAGCCGGCCGTTGCCGATTCGATCACCGGCGACAAGTGGAACCGCTATGTGTTCCGCACCGGACGCAATTCGTCGCAGGATGCCGCCGGCAACGCGGCCGCGTTCGACAAGGAAGGCATCACGATCGCCACGCTGGCACAGGACTATGCGTTCGGTCGCGACGGTGTGAAGGCCTTCAAGGAGGCGCTCAAGAAGGCCAAGGTGGTCCATGAGGAGTACCTGCCGACGGGCACCACCGACTTCACCGCGGGTGCGCAGCGCGTGTTCGATGCGATGAAGGACAAGCCGGGCCGCAAGATCCTGTTCATCATCTGGGCCGGCGCCAGCAACCCGTTCAAGATCGCCGACCTCGATCCCAAGCGCTATGGCATCGAGCTGGCCAGCGGCGGCAACACCTTCTCGGGGCTGGCCGGCTACAAGGTCGCCCCCGGCATGGAAGGCGCCACCACCTATTATTTCTCAATGCACAAGAACCCGATCAACAACTGGCTGATCACCGAGCATTACAAGCGCTTCAAGACGCCTCCCGACATGTTCACCGGCAGTGGCATGGCGGCGGCCATCGCGGCGGTGGAAGCGCTGAAGAAGACCGGTGGCGACACGAACAGCGACAAGCTGATCAAGACCATGGAAGGCATGAGCTTCGAGACGCCGAAGGGCCGGATGACCTTCCGGCCGCAGGATCACCAGGCAATGCAGTCGATGTTCCACTTCAAGATCAAGGTGGACCCGGCCTTCGCGTGGGGCGTGCCCGAGCTGATCCGCGAGATCAAGGCCGATGAGATGAACATCCCGGTGCGCAACAAGCGCTGATGTCATCCCCCGCGCTCGAGACTCGCGAACTGACCGTCCGGTTCGGCGGCCATGTCGCGGTCGATGCGGTGTCCTGCGCGTTCTTCCCCGGCACGCTGACCGCGATCGTCGGGCCGAACGGCGCGGGCAAGACCACCTACTTCAACCTGATCTCGGGTCAGTTGCGCGCCAGCAGCGGAACGGTTCGGGTGCATGGTGAAGACATCACCGGACTGCCGGCCGCGCACCGCACGATGCGCGGGCTGGGACGTGCGTTTCAATTGACCAATCTGTTCCCGAACCTCAGCGTGCTGGAGAACCTTCGTCTGGCCGTGCAGGCACGCCGCGGGCTGGGCCTTAACCTGTGGTCGATCTGGTCCAGCCATCGCGAGCTCATCGGCGAGGCGCAGGCCGTGCTCGAGCGCATCGCCCTCACCGACAAGCGCGACATGCCGGCCGCCACGCTGCCCCATGGCGACCAGCGCAAGCTCGAGGTCGGCATTCTGCTGGCGATGGAACCGCATGTCTTCATGTTCGATGAACCGACCGCGGGCATGAGCGTCGACGAGGTGCCGGTCATCCTGGATCTGATCCGCGACATCCGCCGTGACCCGTCCAAGACCGTGCTGCTGGTCGAGCACAAGATGGATGTGGTGCGCGAGCTGTCCGACCGGATCATCGTGCTGCACAACGGCCGGCTCGCCGCCGACGGTCCGCCGGCCGAGGTGATCGCCTCGCCGGTCGTTCAGCAGGCCTATCTCGGCATCGAGCCGCCGACCGACCCGAGCGACGACGCGGGCGCGCCGGCATCGCTGGCGCCGGGCGGCAGGCATTGAGGTTCGATCAATGACCCAGCCCGAGCCACTTCTCGAACTGTCCCGCGTGCACACGCACATCGGCGCATATCACATCCTGCACGGCGTCGACCTCCAGGTGCCCCGGGGTCGGACCACGCTGCTGCTGGGCCGCAATGGCGCGGGCAAGACGACCACGCTGCGCACGATCATGGGACTCTGGACAGCCTCCAGTGGAGAACTGCGCTTCGGCGGCTCGCCGATCAATCACCTGAGCACGCCCGACATCTCGCGCAAGGGCATCGCTTACGTGCCCGAGAACATGGGCGTCTTCGCCGACCTGACGGTGCGCGAGAACATGCTGCTGGGCGCCCGGGGTGCACGCAGCATCGAATCGATCGACCCCGAACGGCTGCGCTGGATCTTCGATCTGTTTCCGGCCATGCAGCGCTTCTGGACCCATCCGGCCGGGCTGCTGTCGGGCGGTCAGAAGCAGATGCTGGCGGTGTCGCGGGCGATCGTCGAACCCCGCGAACTGATCCTCGTCGACGAGCCGAGCAAGGGCCTGGCGCCCTCGATCATCCAGAACATGCTGAGCGCATTCCGCCAGCTCAAGGCGGCTGGCGCAACGCTGCTGCTGGTCGAGCAGAACTTTCACTTTGCCCGTCAGCTCGGCGACACCGTGGCGGTGATGGACGACGGTCGCGTCGTCCATCACGGCGACATGGCCGAGCTGACCGCGGATGTCGAGCTGCAGAAGCGTCTGCTCGGCCTGTCGCTGTCCGCCCACCAATGAGCCTGTACCGATGATTTCCGCCCCCGCGGCCGACGCCGCCGCGCCGGCATCCGCCGGCCTCGCCCCGCCCCCAGCGCGGCGCGATCTCATTCCGCTGCTGCTGGTGCCGGCGCTGGCCCTGCTGGCGCTGCCGCTGGTGGGCAGCCCCTCGAGCTGGCTCACGCTCACAGTCGCAGGACTGGCGATGGGCATGATCATCTTCATCATCGCCTCGGGCCTGACGCTGGTGTTCGGCCTGATGGACGTGCTCAATTTCGGCCATGGCGTGTTCATTGCGCTGGGCGCGTTCGTGGCGACCAGTGTGTTGGCCCCGATGGCAGCGCTGACCGAAGCCGCGTCGCTCGGCTCCAACCTGCTCGCACTGGCGGCCGCCATCGGCGCCGCGATGACCATTGCCGGTGCGATCGGCTGGGCCTTCGAGCGCCTGATCGTGCGACCGGTCTACGGCCAGCATCTCAAGCAGATCCTGATCACCATGGGCGGCATGATCATCGGCGAAGAGCTGATCAAGGCCATCTGGGGTCCGCAGCAGATCTCGCTGCCACTGCCCCAGACCCTGCGCGGCTCCTGGCTGTTCGGCGATGCGGCGATCGAGAAATACCGGGTGCTGGCGGTGATCGTCGGCCTGGTCGTGTTCGCGGCAATGGCCTGGGTGCTGTCGCGGACCAAGGTCGGACTGCTGATCCGGGCCGGCGTGCAGGATCGCGAGATGGTCGAGAGTCTCGGCTACCGGATAAGACGCCTGTTCGTGGGGGTGTTCGTGGCCGGCTCGGCGCTGGCCGGCCTGGGCGGCGTCATGTGGGGCCTGTACCAGCAGAACGTCACCGCGCAGATGGGCTCGCAGGTCAATGTGCTGCTCTTCATCGTGATCATCATCGGCGGGCTAGGTTCGGCCGGCGGCTGCTTCATCGGCGCGATGCTGGTCGGACTGATGGCCAACTACACGGGCTTTCTCGCGCCCAAGGTCGCGATGTTCTCGAACATCCTGCTGATGGTGATGGTGCTGCTGTGGCGGCCCCAGGGTCTTTATTCGACGGGGCGCGCATGATCCGCGCGCTGCTCTCGGCCGATCTGCCGCGCAGCCGGCTGGTCACGCTGCTGCTGGTGCTGATCGTCGGCATGCTGGCGCTGGCGCCTTTCGTGCTTCCAGGCACCAAGGCGCTGAACGTCGCGGCCAAGATCCTGGTGTTCGTGCTGCTGGTCGCCAGCTACGATCTGCTGCTGGGCTACACCGGCATCGTCTCGTTCGCGCACACGATGTTCTTCGGCATCGGCGCCTATGGCGTGGCCATCGCCAGCACCCGGATGGAGCCGTCGTGGACGGCGCTGCTGATCGGGTGCATCGGCGCGCTGGGGGTCTCGGCCGCGCTGTCGCTGATCATCGGTCTGTTCAGCCTGCGGGTTCGGGCGATCTTCTTCGCGATGATCACGCTGGCCGTGGCCACCGCATTTCAGACGCTGGCTTCGCAGCTTGCCGGCATCACCGGCGGCGAGGACGGCATCACCTTCAAGCTGCCCGAGGTGCTGCAGCCGGCATTCCTGCTGCGCGACGAGCCGCTGCTGGGCACCCCGCTGGACGGACGCCTGTTCACCTACTACCTGCTCTTCTTCGCGGTCTGCGCGCTGTTCCTGATGCTGCTGCGGGTGGTCAATTCCCCGTTCGGCCGGGTGCTCCAGGCGATCCGCGAAAACGACTTCCGCGCGGAAGCGCTGGGCTACCGGACGGTGATCTACCGCACCCTGTCCAATGTGATCGCGGCTCTGTTCGCGACGCTGGCCGGCGCGCTGCTGGCGATCTGGCTGCGCTACAACGGCCCGGACACCTCGCTGTCGTTCGAGATCATGCTGGACATCCTGCTGATTGTCGTGATCGGCGGCATGGGCACCCTGTACGGCGCCATCATCGGCAGCGCGCTTTTCGTGATCGCGCAGAGCTACCTGCAGGACCTGCTCAGTGCCGCCGGCGGGCTTGTCGCCGGGGTTCCGTTGATCTCGGCGCTGCTGTCGGCCGACCGGTGGCTGCTGTGGCTGGGGGTGCTGTTCGTGCTGTCGGTCTACCACTTCCCGACCGGCATCGTCGGACGGCTGCGGCTGGCCGGCGAGAAGGCGGCTGCGGCGAGGACCGCCGGTGCCCCGCGGTCGTTGCCGCGATAGCCCGTCCCCACACCCCGCCTCAGCGCGGCGTGACCGTCACGCGCACATCGAGCAGCTGCCGGCCTCCGCCCCAGACGACTCCGCGCAGCGGCGCGACATCTCCGTAGTCGCGCCCCCAGCCCAGCGTGATGAAGGCCTGATCGGCCAGCTTGCCATTGGTCGGGTCGAGGTCGATCCATCCCGCATCCCCGCACCACACCGACACCCAGGCATGCGACGCGTCAGCACCGATCAGCCGCGCCTGACCGGGGGGCGGCTGGGTCAGCAGGTAGCCGCTGACATAGCGCGCCGGCAGGCCGAAGCTGCGCACCGCGCTGATCATCAGATGCGCGAAGTCCTGGCAGACACCGCGGCGCGTCTGCAGCACCTCCGACAGCGGGGTGCCGATGTGGGTCGCATCGGGATCGAACTGGAACTGGTCATGGATCCGCCGCGCGAGCGCCTGCAGGGCCGCCAGCAGATCGCGCCCCGGGGTGAAATCGGGGCGGGCCAGCGCCAGCGCCCCGTCGAGCAGCCCGATGAAGGGCGACTCCAGACAATACTGGACCAGCTCGTAGCGCCGCAGCGGATCGCCTTCGGCCACCGCCTGCGCGACCCTCTCCCAGGCCGGCGCGCCCGCCACCACCGGCCGCGGCACGACGGTCACTTCGGCGACGCTGCGCACCTGCAGGCGATCGTGCGCGACCGGCACCGCGAACCGCTGGACCGGATTGCCGAAGTAATCGGTGCCCGCATCCATCTCCGAGGGCAGCGGCTCGACTTCCAGGCGATGGGCCGACACGGTCTGGTGCTCGGTGACGCGCGGGCGCAGATGGGCCAGCTGCCAGGCGCTGTCGGCCGGCCGCTCATAGCGATATTCGGTCTCGTGGACGACTTCGTAGCTTCTCGGCATCACACGCCTGTCAGGGCGAAAAAGGTGTCGGGCGCACGGCGACGGCCTGGCCGAAGAATCGTGCGGTCAGCTGGTCACTGACCTCGGAGGTGGCCCGGCGCAGCAGCGCGAGCGCAGCGGCCAGACGCGCGCTGTCGGGATGCAGGTCGCGGCCCGGTTCGAGCGACTCCAGCGCCGACACCGCGACCGCCAGCTGATCGCCGCCGCAGGGCCCGTATTTCGCCTGCAGCTTGCGCAGGAAATCGAGCACGCCGTCCGCCAGAAAGTGCAGCGCCCGGGGATTGGCCTCGTCCATCACGATCAGGTCGAGCACCGGCAGCCACTCGGGAGTGCTGAGGTAACGCGACCGATAGGTGATGCTCGAATCGGTCAGCTCGAGCAGCCACGACAGGCCTGCATCGCGGCCTTCGCCCAGCGCCGTCTCAAGGGCCTGGCAGATGAAGCTCAGCCGTTCGACGCGCCGCCCGATCGACAGGAAGCGCCAGCCGGTGTCGCGCGTCATGCCATCGAAGGCGTAGCCGGACAGCGTGACCAGCCCGGTGATCGCCCGGTCGAGCCAGCGCAGCGCATCGAGGACGCCCGGGTCGCGATCGAAGGTTCCGTCCTGCGTCAGACGATTCAGGCTGCGCCAGTTGTCGGCCGAGAGCCGGTCGCGCAGGCTGTACGCCACCCGCGACAGCTGACGCAGATTGCCGGCCAGGCCGAGCGAACGGCCGGTGCTGGCCGCAGCCTTCAGCAGACCCTCGTCCGCCGATTCGCCGGGGGCCAGCAGGTTGAAGCGCCGCGCCAGCGCGAGCGCTGCAGTGGCCTCAGCGGCGTTGTCCTCGACCCCTTCGAGCAGATGATTCAGGCACAGCCGCAACAGCCGCGCGCAGCCTTCGCTGCGCTCGGCGTAGCGACCGAACCAGAACAGATTTTCGGCGACCCGCGAAGGCAGCGCCGCACCGGTGCGGATCAGGTCCTGCGGGCCGACCGTCGAGCGCAGCAGCGTGAACGCCGTATTCACCGGTCCGTTGGACAGCACCCAGGTGTCCTTCGAGGCGCCGCCACGCTGCATCGACACCACCCGCACCGACGGCCCGGAAGCGACCCGGGCCAGGCCGCCGGGCATCACCGAATAGCCGGCCGGGCCGGCGGCGGCAAACACCCGAAGACCCAGCGCGCGTGCCCCGATGCGCATCGCCGGCCCGCTCTCCAGCACGGGCGCCTGCGACACATTGACCAGTTCCTGGGCGACGTAGCGCTCGGGATGCCGGCGCACCTGTTCGCGAAAACGCCGCAGCGCCGCGCCATCCAGATCCTGGCCGAACACCGGTTCGAGCGGATAGTCGGGATTGGCCGACTTGAAGACGACGCCGTCCAGATGCTCGAAGGCATCCTCCTCGGCGGCCCGCTCGCCGCACCACCAGGTTGCGACCGACGGAATCTTGAGCTTCTCGCCGAGCAGCCGCTCGGCTATGGCGGGCAGAAAGCCCAGCAGCGCACCCGACTCGAGCACCCCCGAGCCAAGGGCATTGGCCATCACCACCGAACCGCGGCGGGCACAGTCGACCAGGCCCGGGACGCCCAGCGCAGAGTCACCGCGCAGTTCGAGCGGATCGCAGTAGTCCTCGTCGAGCCGGCGCACGATCGCATGGACACGCCGCCCGCCCTCCAGCGTCTTCAGCCAGACACGGCCGTCGCGCACAACGAGATCGGCGCCCTCGACCAGCGGAAAGCCGAGGTAGCGGGCCAGCAGCGCATGCTCGAAGTAGGTCTCGTTGTAGGGCCCGGGCGTGAGCAGCACCGTGAGCGGCGGGCCCTCGTCCGTGCCCGACTGACGGGCCAGCGTGTCGCGGAACCCGGCAAAGAAACTGGCCTGATGCAGTACCCGCAGATCGCGGAAGAGCTCGGGGAACACCCGCGAGACGATCAGCCGGTTCTCGAGCGCGTAGCCCGCGCCCGAAGGCGCCTGTGTGCGGTCGGCCATCACCCACCAGCTCCCGTCCGGTGAACGGGCGAGATCGGCGGCATACAGATGCAGGAAGGTGCCGCCGGGCGGACGGGTGCCATGCGCGGCACGCAGGAATCCGCCATTGGAGAACACCAGCTCAGGCGGGATCAGTCCTTCGCGCAGCAGCCGCTGCGGCCCGTACAGATCGGCCATGATGCGGTTGAGCAGTTCGGCGCGCTGCGCGATGCCGGCTTCCAGCTGCGCCCACTCGGTGGCCGGAATGACATGCGGCAGCGCATCGAGTTCCCACGGCCGATCCAGTCCCTGCGGGTCGGCATAGACGTTGTAGGTGACGCCATGCTCGCGGATCTGGCGTTCGATCGACTCGAGGCGTTCACCGATCAGATGCGCCGGCGTCTCGGACAGCAGTCCGAGCAGCCGCTGAAAATGCGGACGCGCCCGTGCCGGCGCCT
>DAONCJ010000034.1:0-13992 GCA_035401985.1 Burkholderiaceae bacterium
AGTGTCGGGCGCGATGTGGGTAGCAAAGTCGGGCGCTGGATCAGGCGCAAAATCAGGCGGGCAGTTCACCCGGCGCAGATTAGCAGTGCCCGTTCCGCGCGGTCGTCGTCACCCGCTTGCGCTCAGAACAATTCCACGTCCTGATTCGACCGGCGCTGGACCAGCAGACCGCGCTCGTTCAGACGCTCCCATCCGCACACCTGGTTGCGGCCATTGTGCTTGGCGAAGTACAGCGCGGCGTCGGCGCGGTCGAAGGCGCTCGACGGGCTGTCCCCGGCCGTCAGCCGGGTGTAGCCGACACTCACGGTCACGGTGCCGATCTGCGGAAAGCGGTGATCAGCGACCCGGACGCGAAATTTGTCGAGCACGGCGCAAACGTAGGGATCGGGAGTGCGGTCGAGCAGGATCGCGAACTCCTCGCCGCCGAACCGGTACAGCCGGTCGGCGTGGCGAAACGAACGCCGCATCAGGCCGGCGACCAGCACCAGCACCTCGTCGCCGTACAGATGGCCGAAGGTGTCGTTGACGCTCTTGAAACGATCGATGTCGACCACCGCCAGCCAGTGATCCGCCGGCGCTGCGTCCTGGCGGCGGTCGTACGACGGCCGCTCTCCCTGCATCCGGGGGTCGCTCAGCATCCGCAGGAACGAGTCATCGAAGGTCTTGCGGTTCATCAGACCGGTCAGCGTGTCGCGCTCGCTGTAGTCGAGCAGCGCCAGATGATTGGCATAGATGCCCAGCAACGCGCCCACCACCCGCAGCTCGTCGGCGCCGGGCTCCCGCGAGCTCGCCAGGGTGATCCAGCCCATCGGCTCGCGCGGGTCGCCCAGGGCGATGATGCAGCTCCACAATCCATCGTCTGCACGCTTGCCCGGCACCGTCAGCGCCGGCTGACCGAAGTCCCAGGCAACGGGTTGCAGCTGCTCATTGAGCGGCCGTTCATAAGTGACCGTCGGCTCGCCTTCGGCCAGGCGCGCGCGGCGCCAGGAGCGGCGCACACCGCCATCGGTCTCGATCCGATGCAGCTCGATCGAGCGCAGCCGCAGAACGGCGCTCAGCACGTCGAGCACCTCGAGCTCGAGCAGATCGCGGTCCCGGCCGCCGTTCAGGCGGGCGCCGGACAGAATCGCGTCGCGAGCGAGAGCCGACATCATGGCAAGGTGCGACCCGCCGGCCGGGATGCCGGCGCCGCTTCGGCCGCCAGAAGGAAATCGTCAGTCATGGATATCAGGGATCGCGCCTGTTGATGTCGGCCGGGGGCATGCAAAGTTGAACGGTGCCGCCCCTCATCACGACAGCCGCCGCGGCCGGCCGCGTGAACGGTGTCTCCGGGCACGACCGACGGTTTGACCGCGTCCGACCCGCGCCATTAGAATAACTGACCCACCAGTCAGTAGAAGATTCCATGGCCGCAGGCCTGCCACGCACGTCGGACAGCGCCACCCGGGCCCCCCGGTGGGAGCGGCGCAAGGAAAGTCGTCCTGCCGAGCTGATCGCGGCCGCCCTCGACCTGTTCGTCGAGCGCGGTTTCGCAGCCACCCGCCTGGACGAAGTGGCCGCGCGCGCCGGCGTCAGCAAAGGCACGCTGTACCTGTACTTCGACAGCAAGGAGGACCTGTTCAAGGCGGTCATCCGCGAGACCATCGTGCCGCTGATCAGCGATTTCCAGCGCAGCATCGAAGGCGCGCAGGACCCTGCGCCGCAGGTGCTGGCGCAGTTCTTCCGCCTGTGGTGGGAGCGCTTCGGTTCGACCCGGCTGGCCGGCATCGCCAAGCTGATCGTCTCCGAAGCGGGCAACTTTCCCGAGATCGCCCGGTTCTTTCAGCAGGAAGTCGTCGCCCCGAACGATGCGCTGCTTGCCGGCGTCATCCAGCGCGGCATCGACCGCGGCGAATTCCGCGCGCTCGACGTCCGCGCCGCCTGCCATCTGTGGATGGCGCCGCTGGTGCTCAAGGCCATCTGGTCACGATCTTTCGACACCCTGTGTCCGCCTGAAGACCGCATCGAACCAGCCCAGTTCATCGCCGCCCACCTCGAATTCGTGCTGTCGTCGACCCGCACCGCCGGTTGACCAGCCCAGGACCCATCCCCGATGAAAATCCGAACGCTTCTGATTGCGCTGACCCTGCTGACCCTGATTGGCGGGGCCGGCTGGTACGGATTCGCCCGCAAGAAGGCGCCCGCCCTGGCGACATCTGCGACGGGCACGGCCTTGGCGCCCGGCGCGCGCGCCGGCGCCGCCGCTTCGCCCGCGGCCGGCGGACCACTGGAATTCGCGGCGTCCGATCTGATGGTGCTTGCGCCCGGGAGTATTTCGCGCAGCATCCCGATCACCGGCACGCTGCGGCCAAGCCAGCAGACGCTGGTCCGTGCGAAGGTCGCCGGCGAATTGCGCGACATGCCGATCCGTGAAGGCATGAGCGTGAAGGCCGGGCAGATCCTGGCCCGCATCGACACCACCGAATTCGACTGGCGGGTCAAGGAGCGCGAGGCGCAACTGCGCAGCGCCGAAGCTCAGGTGGATCAGGCGGCCCGCACGCTGGCCAATAATCAGCAGCTCTTCGACAAGGGATTCATCTCCCAGAGCGCGCTGGACACCGCACGCTCGGGCAGCGAAGTGGCCGCGGCCGCCCGCGACGCGGCGGTGGCGCAGTTGACGGTGGCCCGCAAGGCGCTGGCCGACACGGCGGTCGTCGCACCGTTGTCGGGCGTGGTGGCCGAGCGCTTCGCCCAGCCGGGCGAGAAGGTTTCGCCGGACAACCGCATCCTGTCGATCGTCGACCTGTCGCGCATGGAGATCGAGGCGCCGGTGCCGGCCTCCGAGATCGGGGGCGTGCGGACGGGGCAGGCGATCACCTTGCAGGTCGAGGGCGTCGAGGCGCCGCAGACCGGCCACATCGTGCGGATCAGTCCGTCGACCAGCGCGGGCACCCGATCGGTGCCGGTGTACATCAGCCTCGAGAATGCCAGTTCGATGCTGCGCGCGGGCCTCTTTGCCCAGGGCGCACTGGCGCTGGAGGCGCGCCGCAACATCGTGGTGGTGCCCGGCTCGGCTGTCCGGGAAGCGGCCGGGCGGACCTTTGTCTATGCAATCGAGGGCGACCGGCTGGTCGAAAAGACGATCGTCACCGGCATGCGGGATGACGCGGCCCGGGCCGCCAACGGCGGCACCGGCATCGTCGAAGTCGTCGAAGGCCTGAAGGCCGGCGAGCGGATCGTCGCGCTCAATCTGGGCTCGCTGCGCGCGGGCAGCGCGGTGCGCGTGCGCGAGAGCGGCGTGGCCGCCGGCTCTGCGGGTGCGGGTGCGGGTGCGGCCGGTTCCGGCGCCGCCGCCGCCCCACGCTGACCGGCCGCGCACCATGTGGTTCACCCGCGTCTCGATCAATCACCCCGTGTTCGCCACCATGGTCATGGTGGCCTTCGTGGTGCTCGGCCTTTTCTCGTACCGGCAGTTGCCGGTCGAACAGTTTCCCGATGTCGCGTTCCCGGTGGTGGTCGTGCAGACCGAATATCCGGGCGCCTCGCCCGAGGTGGTCGAGTCCGACATCACCCGGCGGATCGAGGAGCAGGTCAACACGATCAGCGGCGTCTACGAGCTGTCGTCCCGATCCTACGAAGGCCTCTCGCTGGTGATCGTGCGCTTCGACCTGTCGGTCGATCCGGTGATGGCCGCCCAGGACGTGCGCGAGAAGATCGCGCTGGTGCGCCCGGGCTTCAAGAAAGAGGTCAAGGAGTCGCTGGTCACCCGGGTCAATCCCGATGACGACCCGATCCTGTCGATCGCCGTGCGTTCGCCCAAGCGCAGCGCGCGCGAGGTCACCACCCTCACCGACCAGATCGTCAAGCGGCGCCTCGAGAACGTCCGCGGCGTGGGCCGCATCACGCTGGTCGGCGGGGTCAAGCGCGAGGTCCAGATCTATCTGAAGCCGGCCGAGATGGAATCGCTGAAGGTCGGCGTCGACCAGGTGCTGACGGCGCTGCGCGGCGACAACCAGGAGCTGCCGGCCGGCACCCTGGTCAGCCGCGACCGCGAGCAGGTCGTGCAGATCAGGGCGCGACTGAAGTCCCCGGCCGACTTCGAGCGCATCGTGGTCGCCCGCCGTGGCGGTCAGCCGGTGTATCTGTCGCAGGTCGCGCGGGTCGTCGACGGCGAGGAAGAGGCCGACAACGCGGCCTTCGTCGACGGCCAGCGGGCGATCGCGCTGGACATCGTCAAGGCCACCAACGAGAACACCATCGCGGTCGCCGACGGCGTGCGCCGCACGATGACCGAGCTCGCCCGGCAGCTGCCGCCCGACGTGCAGCTGACCGTGGTGCGCGACGCATCGACGCCGATCCGCAACTCGGTGGCCGGCGTGCAGCGCAACATCATCGAAGGGGCCGTGCTGACGGTCGCTATCGTCTTCCTGTTCCTGTCGTCATGGCGCTCGACCGTGATCACCGGCCTGACGCTGCCGATCTCATTGATCGGCACGTTTCTGGTGATGTACGCGATGGGCTTCTCGATCAACATGGTGACGCTGCTGGCGCTGTCGATCTGCGTCGGCCTGCTGATCGACGACGCGATCGTGGTGCGCGAGAACATCGTGCGCCATCAGGCAATGGGCAAGCACCACAAGATTGCTTCCTTCGACGGCACGGCGGAGATCGGCCTGGCCGTGGCTGCGACCACGTTCACGATCGTCGCGGTGTTCATGCCGATCGGCTTCATGGGCGGCATCATCGGCCGCTTCTTCAAGCAGTTCGGCGTGACCGTGGCCTTCGCCGTGCTGCTGTCGATGCTGGTCTCGTTCACTCTGGACCCGATGCTCTCGTCGGTGTGGCACGACCCCGATGCGCATGGCCCCAAGGGCCGCGGCCCTGTCGCCTGGGTGCTGCGCCGGTTCCAGGCGCTGATGCAGAGGCTCGAGAACGGTTACGTCGCGCTGCTGCGCTGGGGCCTCAGACGACGCTGGCTGGCGACCCTGATGGCGCTGGCCACCTTTGCCGCGGCCTTTCCGCTGATGGGTCTGATCGGCAAGGAGTTCGTGCCGGCGGCCGACAACAACGAGATCTACGTCCGCTTCTACACGCCGGTCGGCTCGTCGCTGGAACTCACTCAGGACAAGGTCAATCAGGCCCAGGCGGCGCTGCGCGAATTCGAGGGTGTGCTGTTCACCTATGCCACGGTGAACACCGGGGCGGTGCAGGGCCGCAACTACGCGACCATGTTCGGCAAGCTGACCGAGCGCAGCAAGCGGCCGATGTCGGTCCAGCAGCTTCGCCAGCCGGTGCGCGAACGGCTGTCGCGCATTCCCGGCATCACACTGACCGACGTCGGCACGCCGGCTTCGGTCGGCTCGGGCAAGCCGATCCAGATCAGCGTTCAGGGACCCGACATGCGTCAGCTCGAGCAACTCGCCGAGCAGGCCCAGTCGGCGATGCTCGCCATTCCGGGCATGGTCGATCTCGACTCGAGTTCCAAGCCGTCCAAGCCCACTGTGTCGGTCGACGTCAACCGCGCGCTGGCTTCCGACCTCGGTGTGGGCGTCGCCCAGGTGAGCGCGGCGCTGCGACCGCTGCTGGCCGGCGAGTCGGCCACGACCTGGCGCGCGCCAGACGACGAGAACTACGACGTCAAGGTGCGTCTGCCGCGCAGCGAGCGCAATTCGCTGGCCGACCTCGAACGGCTGACGGTGATGTCTTCCATCCCCGAGGCCGATGGCTCGCCGCGCATGGTCGCGATCCGCCAGGTCGCCGAGTTCGTTCCCGGCACCGGCCCGACGCAGATCAACCGCAAGGACCTGACCCGCGAGATCACCCTCGCGGCGAACGTGCAGGGCGCCGCCTCGGGCACCGTCGGCCAGCAGGTCAGCGAAGCACTGGGGCGGATCACCGTGCCGCCCGGCTACCGTTTCGTCACCGGCGGGGCGACCCGCGACATGAATGAAAGCTTCGGCTATGCCGCTCAGGCCCTCGGGCTGGCGGTCGTTTTCATCTACATGATCCTGGCCTCGCAGTTCGGCAGCTTCCTGCAGCCGCTGGCGATCATGGCCTCGCTGCCGCTGGCGCTGATCGGCGTGGTCGCTGCGCTGCTGGCCTGGCGAAGCACGCTGAACATGTTCTCGATGATCGGCTTCATCATGCTGATGGGCCTGGTCACCAAGAACGCCATTCTGCTGATCGACTTCGCCAACCAGGCACGGGCCCGGGGCGTCGACCGCGCACAGGCGCTGCTGTCGGCGGCCGAGATCCGCCTGCGCCCGATCCTGATGACGACGCTGGCCATGGTGTTCGGCATGCTGCCGCTGGCCATCGGCACCGGCGAAGGCTCGGAGCAGAGGGCCCCGATGGGCCATGCGGTGATCGGCGGGGTCATCGCCTCGACGCTGCTGACCCTGCTGGTCGTTCCAGTCCTGTACACGCTGCTCGACGATCTGGCGGCCTGGTTCGCCCGGCGTCGCGCCCCGGCCACGCCAGCCGCGACACCCGATTCCGCAGCGCCTCAGGAGGCGGGAAAATGAACGGTTGCTAAACTAGAGGGTTGGCCTGTCCCGACCCTCGCCTGGAAGAATCACGATGGACTTCGAACGCGCACGAATCAACATGATCGAACAGCAGATCCGCCCCTGGGATGTGCTGGATCAGGATGTTCTCGACCTGCTGATGGTCGTCAAGCGGGAGGACTTCGTGCCGCCGGCCTGGCGGGCGATGGCCTTCACCGACATGGACGTGCCGCTGATCCTCGATGGCCGTCCCACCGGCGAATCGATGTTCGCCCCGAAGCTCGAGGCGCGCCTGCTGCAGCAGTTGTCGGTTCGCCGCCACGAGCATGCGCTCGAGGTCGGCACCGGCTCGGGGTACATGGCGGCGCTGCTGGCACACCGCGCGCGGCGGGTCGTGACCTGCGAAATCCATGAAGGACTGGCCGCCTTCGGGCGCGACAACCTTCGCCGCGCCGGCGTGCGCAATGCCGTGGTCGAGCAGTGCAACGGCGCGCAGCCCCCGGGCAAGGACAAGTTCGACGTCATCCTGTTGTCCGGCTCGGTCCCGTTCGTGCCCAAGGATCTGCTGATGCGCCTGAACCCGGGCGGCCGGCTGGCGGCGATCGTCGGCGAGATGCCCGCGATGACCGCGCAACTGTTCACCCGCACCGGCGAGGACGCCTTCAGCACTGAAGGACTGTTCGAGACGATCGCCAAGCCGCTGTCCGGCTTCCCGCAGAAAGAGCGCTTCGTTTTTTGAGCCTGTCCGTCCCATGAAGCAGATCAGCGTCAAAGACCTTTCCGCCTGGCTGAGCCAGGCCGACGCACCCGTCGTCCTCGATGTCCGCGAGCCCTGGGAAGTGGCGCTCGCAAAGGTGCCCGGCAGCGTCGTCATTCCGATGCACGAAATCCCCGCGCGAGTGGGCGAACTGCCCGCGCAGCGGCCGATCGTGTGCCTCTGTCACCATGGCATGCGCAGCATGCAGGTGGCCATCTTTCTCGAGCGCAACGGCTTCGATGCCGTTCACAACCTGGTCGGTGGCATCGACGCATGGTCGCGCGAGATCGATCCTTCCGTTCCGACTTACTGAGGTCACCGCATGAAGGCTCGATTGTCTCCGCTGATTTCCGGCGCCCTCGCCCTGGCCTTCGTCGGCCACAGCTCCGCCCAGGCGATGGATCTGGCGCAGGCCTATCGCGACGCGCTGGCCAACGACACGATCGTGGCCAGCACGCGCGCGCAGCTCGAGGCGACCCGCGAGCGGGTTCCGCAGGCCCGCGCGGGACTGCTGCCGGCGATCAATGGGTCGATGGTGGTCAACCGGCAGATGGTCGACACCAATCTGGCGCCGCGCCGTGACTTCACCTCGCAGAACTACTCGGTCAACATGACCTACCCGCTGTACCGGCTGCAGAACGTCGAAACCTTCGAGCAGAGCAAGCTTCAAGTGCTGATCAGCGAGGCGGCGCTGGCGCAGGCCCAGCAGGACCTGGCGGTACGGGTCAGCCAGGCCTATTTCGACGTGCTGGCGGCACAGGACAATCTGGCGACGATCCGTGCCCAGAAGCGCGCCATCTCCGAGCAGCTGGCCTCGGCCCGGCGCAATTTCGAGGTCGGCACGGCGACGATCACCGATCAGCAGGAGGCGCAATCGCGCTTCGACCTGGCTGTGGCCCAGGAGTTCGTGGCGATCAACGATCTCGCCGTCAAGCGGGCGGCGCTGTCGCAGCTCGTCGGCAAGCCGACCGGCGAACTTCAGGTGCTGCGCAAGGGACTGACGCTCGACTCGCCCACGCCGGCCGTGGAGCGTGAATGGACCGAGAACGCGCGCCAGAACAGCCTGCTGGTCCAGCAGGCACGTGTGGGCGTCGAGGTGGCGCGCCGCGAAATCGAGAAGCAGCGCTACGGCCATCGACCGACGGTCGATCTGGTCTCCACGCTGGGTCAGTCGCGAAGCGCCGCCGTCAACTTCCTGGGGGTGGTCAGCAACGCGGCAACGCTGGGCGTGCAGGTCGCCATCCCGATCTACGCGGGCGGCGCGGTCGATGCTCGGGTGCGCGAGGCGGCATCGTTGCGCGACAAGGCCGAGTCCGATCTCGAGAATGTGCGCCGGCAGGTCGAGCAGAGCGCCCGCCAGTCGTATCTGGGCGTCAACAGCGGGCTGGCGCAAGTGCGCGCGCTGGAAGCCGCCGAACGATCGAGTCAGCTCGCCCTGGACAGCAACCTGCTGGGCTACCAGGTAGGGGTGCGGATCAACATCGATGTGCTGAACGCGCAGCAGCAGCTGTTCAACACCCAGCGTGATCTGGCCAAGGCGCGTTACGACGTGCTGCTGAACAGCCTGCGGCTGAAGTTCAGCAACGCCGCCCTGTCCGAGGCCGATCTGCAGGCACTGGCTGCCCTGCTCGAGACGCCGGTCGGCGACCCCACCGAACCGCCGCCTGCGCCCTCGACGGGCAATACACAGGTGACGCCGGTGGCGCCGCGTCCCGCTCGCATTCCGGGCGGCCGGGGCGGCTGAAGCGCTCTCGGGCTGCCTCTTTGCGGGTCAGCCATGCCCCGTCCGGGCCGACGAAAGACCGGCTTGTGCATCGCCCGGGAGCCAGGGCGCCAATGCAGCGACGGTGCGCTGCGTCGCCCCCCGATGCTCGGCGGCAAAGCGCCGCGCCGACGTCGCCATCGCGGCCCGCTCGCCATCGTTCATGGCCAGAGCCAACGCACGCTCGACGGCCATGGCGGCATCCTCGACACGGCATGCCGCACCCGCCTCGATGGCCTGCGCTGCCGCCTGCTCGAAGTTGAAGGTGTGCTGGCCGACCACCACCGGAACGCCGATGGCGCAGGCCTCGATCAGGTTCTGCGCACCGAAGGGCAGCAGCGAGCCACCGATGATCGCCACATCGGCCAGCGCGTAATACGCGGCCATCTCGCCCATCGAGTCGCCCAGCAGCACCGGTGAATCGTCGAGAACACCAGAGCGATCGAGCCATTCGCCGCTGCGCCGCCGCAACCCCAGGCCCGATGAGCGGACCAGCTCGGCCACCTCGTCGAAACGCTGCGGATGGCGGGGCACGACCAGCAGCAGCGGAGCGCCCGCGTCATCACGGCGCAACTGACGCCACGCGGCCAGCACGGCGGCCTCTTCGCCATCTCGCGAGCTGGCCAGCACGACGACCGGCCGGCCGGCCAGCGCAGCACGCCACCCGGCTCCCAGCGCGAGCCCTTGCGGCGACGGCGAAAAGTCGAACTTCAGATTCCCCAGCACCGGCACCTCGTCGCGCCCGAGCCGCCGCAGACGCGCGGCGTCGGCATCGGTCTGCGCCAGCACAGCGGCGAGCGAGCGCAGGGCCGGTCCGATCAGCGCATGCCAGCGCAACCCCTTGCGCAGCGAACGTTCGGACAGCCGGGCGTTGACCAGCACCAGCGGCACACCGGCGCGCGCGGCGCCGGCGCAGACGTTCGGCCACAGCTCGGTCTCCATGATCACGCCCAGGAGGGGGCGCCAGCGCGCCAGGAAGCGCCGGATCGCCCAGCCGTGGTCGTAGGGCAGGTACTGCTGGCGCACGCGCTGCGGCCAGCGACGCGCGAACAGCTCCTCGCCGGTGGCGCGTCCCGTCGGTGTCATGTGGGTGAGCAGGATGTGCAGCCGCGGGTCGCGCCCGAGCAGGGCCTCGATCAGCGGCTGGGCCGCGCGGGTCTCGCCCACGGACACGGCGTGGATCCACAGCAGGTGGCCGGGATCGGGGCGGGTCGAGGAAACCTGGTCGGCGCCCGCGTCAATCGCAACTGTGCCGATCGCTGGCGCGCCTATCGTGGGCGCACCTATCGCCCGCGTGCCCATCGTCGGCGTGCCCGTCTCTGGCTCGTCGCGGCGCCACCAGGCCCAGCGCTCGCGCCAGTGCAGGCGGTACTCGGGCTGACGGCGGGCTCGCCAGGCCAGATAGCCCATGGCCAGCGGCGTGGTCAGCAGCCAGGCGAGGCTGTACAGCGCCAGCGCGACGCGTTGACCGAGGGTCAAGTGGTAGGGTTTCATCGCGCAGCGCACAGGCGTGCCAGCGCCGCGTGCACCTCGTCGGGCTGCGGCCAGACGCCGAGCTCGCCGAGCGAAGCCGCGCAGGGCGACCAGTACGGGCCGAAGCGCCAGCCAGGCGTGGCAGCAAACAGCGCCACGGTCGGGCGCGACAGCGCGGCCGCCAGATGCGTCAGCCCGGTATCGACACCGACCACCATGCCGGCCCGCGACAGCACGGCGGCACACTGGGCCAGTGACATCCGCGGCGCCACCACCAGCGACGCCGGGCCCGGCCCGCGCGCGACCTGCGCCGCGATCGCCTGCGCCTGCTGCCGCTCGGCTTCGCTGCCCGACGGAAGCACCAGGGACACGCCCTCGGCCATCAGCCGCGAGGCCAGCGCGACCCAGCGCTCCACCGGCCACTGCTTGTCGGCTCGAGAGGTCGCGTGCACCAGCACCGCATAGGGGCCGGCCGGACACCAGGGCAGCTCGAGCGCCGCAGGCCGAAGCCCGAACCGGGGCAGGCCGCTGACCGGATAGCCGAGGGCCAGCCCGGCCAGCTGGCGCAGGCGCTCGATCGCATGCAGATCGCGCTTCACCGCGTAACGATGCCGATAGGCCAGCGTGGCGAGCGGCTCGCGCGCGCTCGCCCAGTCGAAACCGGCGACCGGTGCGCCGGTGAGACGCGCCAGCCAGGCGCTCTTGATCAGTCCCTGCAGATCCAGCGCAAGGTCGTAGCGGCGTTCGCGCAGACGTCGGGCCAGACCGCGCACCTCGGCACGCACGGGCGCCGCGAACGGCGTGCGCCGCCATCGCCGCACCGCCACCGTCAGCGTCTGCCCGACACCCGGATGCAGCGGCGGCAGGTCCGCAAACGATTCCTCGACGAGCCAGTCGATCTCGATGCCCGGGCGCGCGGCGATCAGATCGCTGACCACTGGCAGGGCATGGATGACGTCGCCCATCGAACTGGACTTGATCAGGGCAATGCGCACGGACGCCAGTGTAGCCGCGACCCGGCGCGCGGTCCGGCTCAGTCGGGCTGCGACAGCATCCAGCGCAGGGTTTCGACCAGAGGGATCGCCTGCACAGCGCCGATGCGGGCCTGCAGCCGGCTGGCATCGCCGACCAGCGTGCGAACCTCGGAGGCACGCACGAACGCGGGATTTACGCGGACCTCGATCTCATGCGCCGCCAGCACCGTCAGGTGGTCGATCACGTCGCGCAGACTGGTCCCGATGCCAGAGGCGAGATTGAGCACCTCGGAGACCGCCGTCGATTCGAGCAGCCGGCGATAAGCGCCAACGACCGAGCGCACATCCGAAAAATCCCGGGCCACATCAAGATTGCCGAGCTCGACCACGCTGGCGCGGCGCCGGAAATGCGCAACGATCTTGGGCACGACGAACTGTTCGCCCTGCCCCACCCCGGTGTAGTTGAACGGCCTTGTGACGATGATCGGCAGACGCTCGAAGCGCGTGCGCACCAGATGCTCCATCGCCAGCTTCGAGACCGCGTAGTGATTGACCGGCGCGGGCAGCGCATCCTCGTCCAGCGGCGATCGTGTCGAGTTGCCGTACACGTTGGCGCTGCTGGCGATCAGTGTCTTGCGCGGCGGGCGCGGCAGCTCGGCCAGCGCATCGACGAGGTGCAGCGTGCCCAGCACATTGACCCGATAAAAGTCGAGCTCCGGTTGATGCTGCACATGGCTGATCGCCGCCAGGTGCACGACATAGTCCGGCTGCGTCCGCTGAACCACCGCACGCACCGACGCCGGGTCGCCGAGGTCCATGACGACTTCATCGACGTCCGGCGCGCCCTCGATGATGGTTCCCACCACCGAATAACCATGCGCGAGCAGCTCGCGCTTCAGGTGCCGCCCGGTGAATCCGCGCGCACCGGTGACGAGCACCACCGGCTTTGCCGGCGCTTCAGTAGGCGAATCCACTGGCCACCCGTCTGATGTCTGCTTCAACCATCTGGCGGCACATGTCCTCCAGCGTGGTCCGGGCCGTCCAGCCCAGCTCATCGCGGGCCAGTGTCGCGTCTCCGATCAGCATGTCGACCTCCGCGGGACGATAGAACTGCGGATTGACGCGCACGCGCGTCGCGCCGCTGGCCAGATCGATGCCGACCTCCTGCTCGGCCTGCCCCGAGAACGCGAGCTCGATGCCGGCAGCGCGAAAGGCCATCCGCACGAAGTCGCGGACCGACTCGGTGCGCCCGGTCGCCAGCACATAGGTGCCGGGCTGCGGGGCCTGCAGCATCCGCCACATCCCCTCGACATACTCGGGCGCAAAGCCCCAGTCGCGGCGCGCATCCATGTTGCCCAGTTCGAGGCAGTCGAGGCTGCCGGCGGCGATGCGCGCCGCCGCGTCGGTGATCTTGCGAGTGACGAATTCGCGCCCGCGCAGCGGCGACTCATGATTGAACAGGATGCCGCTGGACGCGAAGATGCCGTACGACTCGCGGTAGTTGATCGTGGTCCAGTGGGCGAACAGCTTGGCCACGCCATAGGGGCTGCGCGGATAGAACGGCGTGCGCTCGCTCTGCGGCACCTGCTGGACCTTGCCGAACATTTCCGAGGTCGAGGCCTGATAAAAGCGGATCGAGGGATCGACGAGCCTTATCGCATCGAGCATGTTCAGCGCGCCCAGGCCGGTGATCTGCGCGGTGGTGCTGGGCTGCATGAACGACGCCGCCACGAAGCTCTGCGCAGCGAGGTTGTAGACCTCGTGGGGCCGGGCCCGCTGCAGCAGGCCGATGCTGGCGCCAAGATCGGTCAGGTCGTGCTCGACCAGATGGAAGTTCGGATGCTGACGGATGCCCAGTTCGTCGATGCGCCAGAAGTTGACCGAACTGGTGCGCCGAAAGCCGCCAAAGACCCGATACCCCTTTTCCAGCAGCAGCGCGGACAGATAGGCGCCATCCTGACCGGTGATGCCTGTGACAAGCGCCACACGGGGTCCGCCGGCGGGCTCGCCCGGCATCGCTGAAGCAGGCAATGCAGCCGACAGCGGAGCAGACATCGTATTGGACATCGCCGCTGTCACTGTTTCGACTGTCGGCCCACTTCGCCGACCCAGTGATCGATCGAGCCGTCGTCGATCGGCAGCAGCGACAGCAGCCGCGACTGCGCCTTCAGCAGCGCCTGGACCAGGTTCACCTGATCGCTCTGGCGCCGCGCCGACAGCAGTTCGGCCGCGCCCACATCGGCCCAGGTCTTCACGCCGGCCGCCACGCCCAGTTCGGCCGCCCGCTTCTGCTCGTTGGCCGCCTTGACCATCGCCTCGGCGGCGCCGGCCCGTTCCCGCAGGCCCGCCTGCATTCGCCAGTCGGTCTCGAATTGAATACGGATCTTTTGCAGCACCAGTTCCCGGTCCGAGCGCGCTGCAGACAGGCTGGCCGCCGACTGCCGCTCGGTCGCTGTGATCGAGCCTCCGGTGTAGATCGGCACCGAGATCTGGAAGCCCGCCTGGGCGTTGCGGTAACGCAGGCCCAGGACACTGGTCGAA
>DAONCJ010000035.1:0-13843 GCA_035401985.1 Burkholderiaceae bacterium
AGGGCATGCGCACCAAGCACGGCATGCATGTGCATGGCTTTCCGAACGCCTTCTTCGTGCAGCCCACGCAAGGTGCCAACCTCATTTCGAACGTTCCGCACAATCTGACCGAGGCGGCGCGCACGATCGCGATGCTGGTGGCGCATGCGCGCGACCATGGCTGGCATCAGATCGAGGTCACCGACGAGGCCGAGCGCGAATGGGTCGAGCTGATGAAGACCAGCGTCGGGCGCATGACGCAGTCTCCGGACTGCACGCCCGGCTACTACAACAACGAGGGCCAGGACCCCGGACCGGCCGCGCGCCTGAATGTCGGTTACCCGGCCGGCGCGACCGCGTACTTCAAGTACCTGGACGAGTGGCGCCGGACCGGACGCTTCGAAGGGCTGGCCTTCCGCTGAGCCGGCCGCACGCGCGAGCCGACGGCGAACCGCATCGATGGTATTGGCCTGGTCGATCGTCGCTTCGCCCATCGGCGATCTGCTGCTGGTGGCGGACGAGGCCAGCCTGCTGAGGCTTCATGTGCGCAACGGCCGGTACGTTCCCGCCGTGCAGTCCGACTGGCGGGAGGATTCCAGCCATCCGGTGCTCGAGATGGCGCGGCGCGAGCTCGGCGCCTATTTCGCCCGCGAACTCAGGGCGTTCTCTGTGCCGATCGCCCCGCAGGGCACGCCGTTCCAGCAGCGGGTTTGGCAGGCCTTGACCGCCATTCCGTACGGCGCGACGCGCACCTACACGCAGCAGGCGCAGGCGATCGGTCAGCCGTCGGCGGTGCGGGCGGTCGGCGCGGCCAATGGGCGCAATCCGATCAGCGTGATCGTGCCCTGCCACCGGGTGCTCGGCGCCGATGGCACGATGACGGGCTACGCCGGCGGGCTGGCCGCCAAGCGGATGCTGCTAGAGATCGAGGCCGGCTGAGGGGCCGGCATTGCACAGCCGGGCTGCCGGGCTGCCGCGCCCGCGCAGCCGTCAGAACGTCAGCACGACCTTGCCCACCGTCTTGCGAGTTTCAAGGGCCGCCACGGCTTCCGGCGCCTGCGCGAACGGGAAGCTGCTCACCGGCAGTTCGGCGAATTTGCCCTCGCGGTACCAGCCGAAGATTTCTTCGGTCAGCCGTGCGCTGAGCGCCGGATCGCGCCGGCGCACCTCGCCCCACAGCACCCCGATGGCCGAAGCGTTGGCCAGCAGCAGCCGGTTGGCCGGCAGCGCGGTGAGGCCGCCGCTGGCAAAGCCGATGACCAGGTAGCGCGCCCCGAAGGCCAGGCATCGCAGGCTGTTGACGCCGAACTCGCCACCCACCGGGTCGTAGATCACATCGACGCCCTTGGGGGCGAGCTGGCGCACGGCGTCGACCCAGGCCGGCGTGCTGTAGTCGAGCGCTTCGTCGGCGCCCATGTCCCGGCACCGCTGCAGTTTGTCCGGGCTTCCGGCGGTGGCGATAACGCGCGCGCCCATCACTTTGCCGATCTGGATCGCCGCACTGCCCACGCCGCCCGCGCCGGCATGCACCAGCAGGGTCTCGCCCGGAGCCAAGCGGCCCGCTTCGCGCAGCGAATAGAGCGAGGTCGGGTAGTTGCCGCGCATCGCCAGGGCCGCGCCCGCGGGAATAGCCGCCTCCAGGACGACCGCATCGGACTTGGACACCAGCGCGTATTCGGCGAACCCGCCGAACCGCCCGCTGGGCAAGGCACCGGCCACGCGGGTGCCCACCGGCAGCGGGCCACCGGAGGGCTCCACGATGGAACCCACGACCTCGACGCCGGGTGAAAACGGCAGCGCCGGCTTGGCCTGGTACTTGCCCTTGACCACCAGCGTGTCGAGGAAGTTCAGCCCGGTCGCCTCGACCTTGACCAGATAGTGGTCGGCGGAGGGCTCGGGGATCGCCACGTCGGCGAGCCTCATCTGGGGCGGATCGGTGATTGCTTCGACGAGCCAGGCTTTCATGGGGTCATTCCCTGCGGTGTTTGGTGACCCACTCTAGCGCGACGACGCGACGGGCGTCGAAGGCCTCCGTCCGCTTTCGCCCCCCTCGAAGCCACCAGGGTACTGGCGTGAGGAGCCCGTGCTGTTCCGGCAAACCCAGACAGATTGGGATCAGGCACCTCAGTTCACAGGGTGCAAGACTGTCAAGAAATTCGACGCATTCGGTCGATGGATCCGCGCAACGACTCGGGGATCCACCTCCGAGCACTCTTGAGAGAGTCAGGCGCGCCGACGACGCGATATCGTCAATCCCACGACCCCAAGGCTCAGCAAGGCCAAGGCACCCGGCTCCGGTACTTCGATGCTCACCGGTCGGGTGGTGATCAGCGCGGCGAACTGAAACGTCGTCGTGGCGTTTTCGGGCGTCCTGAATCCAATACACGGAGAGGGCGAACCCGTCGTCGCGCAAGCTCCATTTGGCAATGCGTTCAGCGCGTTCGTCTGCTCGAAGAAGCTGATGAAGTACTGCTGGTTCTGGAGCGCCCCAGGGCCGTCGAGATCGTAAAAGAACGGGAAGTTGAGCGAATTCTGGTTGATCACGAAAACATCGGCGCAGCCATTCGCATTGATCCCCTGGTTGTTCAATCCACCCCCAATACAAGGATTGTCGCCGTTCGGCGTCTCGTCAAACAAAACCGTGAATGTGAGAGGCGCCGCCGGCAGGCCCGCACCGCCGGGCGACGACGGCGTCAGCGTGAGAGTCGAGACAATATTGACTCGATCGAGTTCACCCGTCGGGGCACCGATCGGATTGTTCGCATGGGTCACCGACACGTTGGGGACTGCTGCCCCATTCGTGTTGACAAGGCTGTTCGAAGGCGAGCTTCCGATACTCAGGGAACTCGGTCCACTGGTGCCGCTACCCCACTGAAGGAGCTGATTGTTGACCACCGTGCCGTTGGGTTCAGCCGCATCCCAGACCACGGACGTGGTGTCGAAGATTGAACTGACCCCAACACTCCAGGTATCGACGATCCCGTTGATCAGAGTCGCCTGCGCGCTGGATGCCATCAATATGCCAACGACTGATGCAATCGCACCAACACCTGTCTTAATATTCCCTGACCGAATTTTCATAAATCCCCCCTTGACAAGTTATTAGAGAACCCGGTCTGCTTTAAGCATATTTCGTGCCATTCTCAGAACGTTCATATCATTCAATAAGTTACAAGACCTCTTCGTTTAACCCTCGATGACACTGTAAATTTCTACGACACACCGTGTCTGTTCGCACAATGATTTCGCGGCATCGCACCATGCGAGCCTGCGGTTAGCGATTCTCGCGAATTCGGGAACACAGGTAACGATTCGGAGTTGCTGGTAACGCTGCGAGAAGCTGCCCGCGACTATCCGCGAAACGAAAGACGCCGCTCGAGGGCATCGAAGAGCCACTGTGTCAGCACGGCCAGCAGCGCCGCCGGCACCGCGCCGGCCAACAGCATCGCATGGTCGTTCAACGCCAGGCCCACGCTAATGCGCTCGCCAAAGCCGCCGGCGCCGATGAAGGCCGCGATCGTCGCGGTGCCCACGCTGACCACCGCCGCGGTCTTGACGCCAGCAAGGATCACCGGCGCGGCCAGCGGCAGATCGATGGTGGTCAGGCGCTGGCGCGGCGTCAGGCCGATGGCCAGGGCCGCGGCACGCAACCCCGGGGCGACCCCGGCCAATCCAACGCAGGTGTTGCGCACGATCGGCAGCAGCGCATAGGCGACCAGCGCAATCAGCGCCGGCAGCGTGCCGATCCGCCCGACCAGCGGGATCAGCATGGCCAGCAGTGCCAGCGAGGGAATCGTCTGCGCGACGCCGGTGATCGCCAGCACGATGCGTTCGAGCATCGGGCTCGAGGACGCGGTCACGCCCAGCGGTACACCGATCAGCACAGCGATCAGCACGCTGGTCAGCACCAGCCGCAGATGCTCCCAGGCCAGACGTCCGAAGTCGTCGGCGAACAAACGGTCGATGAACCCGGCGCGTCGGGTGGCCGCCGTCACGGCGGTCGCTGCGGTCGCTGCGGTCGCTGCGGTCGCTGCGGTCGCTGCGGTCGCTGCCGAGGCAGCCGCCGGCGCCGCACTGCCGATCATGCCCGCGCCTGACACACCGGACCCCGACACGAAACTTGCCGCGATCGATGCGAACGGCACGCCGTCGATTTCGGCCCGCCCGTTCATGTCGCGCATCACCGTCTCGTCGATTCGCCCCGCCAGCGTCTGCAGCGCGGCCCAGGCCTGCGGATGACGCTGCGGCAGGTCCAGCCGATAGAGGATCACCGCGTCATAACGCGGAAAATACCGGCGATCGTCGGCCAGCACACGCAGCTTCAGACGCGATATCTGGGCGTCGGTGGTATAGACGTCGATCACATCGACCTGTTCGGCCGCGATCGCCTGGTAGGCCAGCCCGTGATCGAGCGCCAAAGGTGTCTGGCGCAGCGCGTATCGCTCGCGCAGTCCGGGCCACCCATCGGCACGCCCGATGAATTCATGCGACAGACCCAGGCGCAACGCCGGCCGGGCCGCGAGATCACCGATGCTGAGCAGGGGCGCAGCATCCACGGCACGCGGCAGCACGGCCATCGCGTAGCTGTTCGAAAACCCCAGCGGCACCGCCACCCCCAGGCCCAGGCTGGCCAGCGCCCGATGCACCGTCGCCAGATCGGCATCGTGCGCAGGCAGCTTGAGCAATTCGGCCGCGATCGTGCCGAGATACTCCGGATACGCGTCGATGCTGCCCTGGCGCAGGGCTGCGTACAGGATCGCGGTATTGCCCAGCCCCTGCAGATGGCGTGCCGGCACACCCGCGCCGCGCGCGGTCAGGGTGAGGATCTCGCCGACAATGTACGACTCGGTGAATCGTTTGGAGCCGATGTTCAATGGCTCGAGCGCCTGCGCAACCTGAATGGGCATGACCGCCCCGATACCGAGGGCAAGCGCGGCGAAAAACTTGAACAGGGCAAGATATCGGACGAAACGGGCGGGCACATCCGATTCTAAGGGACGAACGGCGGGCAGCGGCACGCGCCGTGCCATAGTGCCCGGGCCGGTCGCCACCCATCCCGATCCCCCGGCGATCGCCGCCCATTCGCCCGCCCTGGTGGCTGCGAGCGGGGCCCCCACTGATCCCTCACGCCGACTCATGACCGACACCGTCCTGCTGGCCACCAACGTTCAACCCGCCTTTCGCGCCGCGCTGGCCGAACGCTACGAAACGCTCGGCCCGCTGTCGCCACCGTTCGAACCGGCCGCCGCCACGCTGTCGGCGGCTGACGCCGCACGGGTGCGCGCAATCGTGACCATGGGCTCGCTGGTGATTCCGGAAACATCGCTCGACCGGTTCCCTGCGCTGGGCCTGCTGGCCTGCGTCGGCAGCGGCTACGAAGGCATGCCAGTGGCGGCCGCCCGGCGCCGCGGCATCGAAGTCACCCACAGCCCGGGCGCCAACGCGGCCAGCGTGGCCGACCTCGCGATGGGGCTGATGATCAGCAGCGTGCGCAATCTCGACGGTGCGCGAGCCTTTCTGCAGGCCGGTCATTTCCAGGGAACCGCTGGCCGGCGCCTGCCCCCGGTGCGTGGGCTCACCGGTCGCCGGCTGGGCATCTATGGCCTGGGCGCCATCGGCCACAAGATCGCGCTGCGCGCCGCGCCCTTCGAGATGGAGATCGGGTACCACAACCGGCGCCAGCGGACCGATGTCGACTACCCCTGGTTCGCCAGCCTGCATGAACTGGCGCAATGGGCCGATGTGCTGATGGTGGCGGCGCGCGCCGATGCCACCAATCATCATGCGATCAGCCACGACGTGCTGACCGCGCTGGGTGCGGGCGGCGTGGTGGTGAATATCTCGCGCGGGTCGGTGATCGACGAGGCCGCGCTGGTCGCCGCGCTGGCGGCTGGCCTCGTCGGCGGCGCCGGACTCGATGTGTTCGAGCACGAACCGCGCGTGACACCAGCACTGTTCGAACTGCCCCATGTCGCGCTCAGCCCGCACATCGGCGGCAATACCCACGAGGCTCAGGACGCGATGCGCACGATGGTCCTGGACAACCTGGCGGCATTCTTTGCCGGACGGGCACCGCTCACTCCCGTGCCGGGCTAGTCGCTCGGCACCCGCCATTCCTTCATCCGTCGCCGCACCCGATCACCCGCCCCATTCCGAGGAGACACCCATGCTGTTCGACGTTCGCACCTACACCTGCAAGACCGGCATGCTCAAGCGCCATCTGGCGTTGTACGAACAAAAGGGCCTGGCGCCGCAGTCCCGTCATCTCGGCGAGCCCTTCGCCTATCTGGTGGCCGAGACCGGCAACGTGAACCAGTACACGCACATCTGGGCCTACGATGATGCCGGCGCCCGTGAGCGTCAGCGCGCGGCGCTGTGGCTCGATCCGGAGTGGCTCGCCTATGTCGCCGAAAGCGGCAAGCTCGGCGCGCTGGAAGCCCAGGAAAGCCGGCTGATGAAACCGGTGGACTTCTTCAAGCCGCGGCGCTGAAGCGACCCCGCGGCGTGGCCGCGGCCACACGTGACTGCGCGCTCGCCCGCGCATTCACCCGCGCATTCACCCGCGCATTCACCAGCGCATTCACCAGCGCGGCAGCCACGCCAGCCAGCCGGGCAGATACCAGTTTCGATCGCCCAGCAGGATCATCGCCGAGGGCAGCAGCACTGAACGCACCAGCGTGGCGTCCAGCAGCACGGCGACGCCAAGCCCGAAGCCCACCTGCTGGAACATGACCAGTTCGCCACTGGCAAAGCCTGCGAAGATGGCCACCATGATCAGCGCCGCGCCGGTGATGACGCCGGTGGTCGAACGCATGCCGCTCGACACGGCTTCCTCGTTGCTTGCGCCGGCCTGCACCTGCTCGCGGATGCGGCTGAGCAGGAAGACGTGATAGTCCATCGACAGTCCGTACAGGATGGTGAACAGGAACAGCGGAATCCACGCCTCGATCAGCGCCACCTGCTGGAAGCCGAACAGCGACGCCCCCACCCCACGCTGGAACACCAGCACCATCAGTCCATACGCCGCACCGACCGACAGCAGGTTCAGCACGATCGCCTTCAGCGGCACGACCAGCGACCGGAATGCGGCCATCAGCAGCAGAAAACTCAGCCCTAGCACGAAGGCGAACACGATCGGCGTGTATCGGTCGGTCAGACGGAAGAAATCGATGTATCCGGCCGCGTTGCCACCGACGTACACGGCGGCGCCGAGGCCCTTGAAAGCCTCGGGCACATGCTGGTTGCGAAGCCGCACGACGCCGGCCTGGGTGGCCCCGCTCTCGGCGTCGCCGGTCATCGGCACTGTCAGCACGGCCAGCGTGCCGCCGTCATTCACCTGCAGTCGCGCCTTGCCCGACACGAAGGCCCGGTCGGCCGCCAGCGCGCCCCGCAGACGGGCGATCGCGGCCTGAAGCGGGCCGCTCGACGCGGGGCCGTCGATCACGACGACCGCCTCCGAGATCGCGCCCCAGCGGAATTCCCGCTCGAGCCGTTCGAACCCCTGACGCGCGTCCGCGCTGGCAGGCAGAGACTCGATGCCCGAGAAACCGGTTCGCATGCCCAGCGCCGGCACCGCCAGACAGGCCAGCAGAGCAGCCGTCACCAACAGACTGGCAACGGGCCAGCGCTCGACCATGCGGCTGATCGCGCTCGCACCGCCCGCCTTCCTCGTCAACCACACCCCGCCGATCCGTCCCCGTTCCAGGCGATCACCGAGCAGCGAAATCAGCGCCGGCAGCAGCGTGAACGTGGCCAGCATCGACACCCCGACCGCCAGAATGGCCCCGGCCGCGAGACTGCGGAAGACATTGGTCGGAATGATCAGCAGACCCAGCAGCGCCAGCACCACGGTCGCGCCGCTGAACACGATCGCCCGGCCGGCCGTGCGGGCACTGGCGACCAGCGCCTCGACCAGCGCAAGACCGCGCACGCGCTCCTCGCGGTAGCGTGACAGCAGGAACAGCGAATAGTCGATGCCCACCGCCAGGCCCATCATCACGATCATGTTGGTGACCAGGAAGTAGGCCTGCAGCCAGGGGCCGGCAAGCACGGCAATTGCAAGCGCACAGCCGATCGCCGCCAGGCCGACAAGCACTGGCAGCAGCGCCGCGACCGCGGTTGCAAACACCACCAGCAGCACGACCAGGGCCACTGGCAGACCGATCATCAGTTCGGCGCGCAGGTCCTGTTCGGCGAGCGTCTTGAAGTCCAGGCCGACACTGGCCTGCCCGACCAGGTGCACATGCAGATCCGAAGCCGCCAGGCCCTGCATCGCCGTGCGTCGGATGCGATCGATGTGGCGCAAAGGATCGCGCACCTGCAGCGGCACAAGCGTGGTGCGGCGATCGGCCGACACGAGCGACGAATCGGCGGTCAGGAAATAACTCGCGCCGCCGGTGATCGGCTGTCCCTCGAGCGCCATCAGTTTGTCGGCGATGGCCTGGGCCTGCGTCTGGAATTTCGCGTCGTCGACCGTGAGCGTGGCCGAGTGCAGCACCAGCACTTCGTTGAACGCCTCGGCCTCGGGACGGTTGGCAAAGCGCTCGCGGATCAGCGACTGTGCCCGTGTCGAGCCGGAATCGTCGTCGCGCTGCACCTCGGTCGAGAAGGCGCTGCCCGCCTTCAGCACGATCACTGCCGCGCAAAGCGCCAGCAGCAGCGCCCACAGCACCAGCATCGTCCAGGGACGCCGGGCGGACAGGGCCACGAGCCCTGCACCGGCTCCTGCACGGGCGCCCATGCCGTCAGTCGATCAGCGTGATCGGTTCCAGCGCATCGCCCTGCTCCAGAATGCAGCCGATGACCGCCGTGTCCGGATAGCCGGCGGCCTTCAGCGCATCGACACAAGCCTGCGCACGATCGGCCGGGACCGAGGCCAGAAGGCCGCCGGCGGTCTGAGGGTCGAACAGCAGCGGATAGCGCGGATGCCCGACGAAGCCCTCGGGGTTGCGCACCGCCCTGCGCAGGCGCACGTTGGCCGGCTGCAGCGAACTGACAATGCCCGCCGCCACCGTCTCCTGCGCGCCGGCCAGCAGGGGCAGCGCCGACATCTGCAATTGCGCATCGACGCCCGAGGGCCGGGTCATCTCGACCAGATGCCCCAGCAGCCCGAAGCCGGTCAGATCGGTGCAGGCAGTCGCGCCGTGCGCCCGCAGAATCGCCGCGCCCTGCCGGTTCGACACGACCATCGAGCGCAGCGCCGCATCGATCCACCGCCCCTTGGCCGCCAGCCGCGCATGGGCGGCGAACAAGGTGCCGGTGCCGATCGGCTTGGTCAGCAGCAGCACGTCGCCGGGCCGCATGCCGCCCTTGCGCATCACCGTGGCGAGGTCTTCGTCGATCAGACCATTGATCGCAAAGCCGAGCGCCAGCTCACGCCCCTCGCCCGTGTGCCCGCCGACCAGCGCACAACCCGCCTCGTTGAGCACCTCGACGGCACCCGTCATCATCTGCAGCAGCAGGTCCTCGACCTTGGACTCCAGGCCCGGCGGCACGGTCGCGATGGCAGTGGCCGACTGCGCCTCGCCGCCCATCGCGAAGATGTCGCCCAGCGCATGGTTGGCCGCAACCTTGCCGAACAGATAAGGGTCGTCGATGAACGCGCGAAAGAAATCGACCGTGTGCACCATCGCCTTGCCTGGCGGCACCCGGACCACCGCCGCATCGTCGGGCGCGTGCAGGCCGATCAGCACGTCGTCGCGCTCGACGGGCGCAAGCGCGCCGAGCGCGCGCGACAGCACCGTGGCGCCGACCTTGGCGCCGCAGCCGCCGCATCGCATGGCGATGGCCGAGATGGCCTGCAGCGACTCCTCGGCACTCAGCGGCAGAGCCCGCGCGCTGTCGGCAGCGGCATTGGGGCTGGCTCCCGCACCGGCCGCCGGCATCGCCGGAAATTCGCTGAAGCGGCGCATGAAGCGCTGATCGATCCAGTCCTTCCAGCGCCAGACCCAGTCCCCGGCGAAGCCGAGGGCGCCCCGCGAGGCGACCGCATGCTTGTCGCCGGTGCTGATCAGCGACAGCCATCGGCTTTGCGGACGATAGGCCCGCAAGGGAAGACCGAGCACGCTCAGGCGCAGGTTGGCCGCCAGCGGCCGTCCCTGTCGGACCGCGAATACGCCGGCCTTGGCCAGCGGGCGATCGACCATCGTCGCCGTGTCGCCGGCGGCAAAAATGAGCGGATCGGTCACCGACTGCAGCCGATCGTTGACCTGAATGAAGCCGTCCTGATCGAGCGCGAGACCGGTCGACGCCAGCCACGGAGCGCCACCGGCCTGCGTGACCCACATGATTTCATCAGCGGCCAGCGTGTCGCCATTGCGGGTGGTCAGGTGCCCGGCCGTCACGGACTGCACGTCGGCCTGGCAGTGAAGCGTCACGCCGCGCGCCGTCAGCACCTGCTCGAAGCGCCGCCGCACGCCCTCGTTGTGGGTCGGCAGCACCTGCGCGCTTGCGGTGAACAGATGAAAGCGCAGTTCGTCGGGATTGCGGCCCAGCGACCGAAGCTCACCACGCAAGCGGTACTGCATGGCCAGGGTCAGCTCGACGCCGCCCGCACCGCCGCCGACGACCGCGATCGTCGTGATGCCGGCATGGCGCCTGACGCGCTCGAGCAGCGCCAGCCAGCGCTCGTTGAACTGATGGATCGGCTTGACCGGCACTGCGTGCTCGGCGGCGCCGCTGACGCGCGCCACCTGAGGCGTGGATCCGATGTTGATCGAGGCGATGTCGTAGGGCACCGCGGGCCGATGGCGGCACAGCACTCGCCGCGCGGCCCGGTCCAGGCCGATCACTTCATCCCGGTAAAGCCGCGCACCGGCAAAGGCGGCCAGCCGGCCGAGATCGATGTGCACCTCGTCATAGCTGTAGTGACCGGCGATGTACCCCGGCAGCATGCCCGAATAGGGCGTGTGCACATCGGTGCAGATGAGGGTCAGGCGCACGCCCGGTACCGGGCGCATGCCGAAGCGCTTGAGCACACCGACATGGCTGTGCCCTCCGCCCACCAGGACGATGTCGCGCAGGACCGGTTGTTCGGAGGCTTGCATTCAGGAGGTCCATAGAGAATCAACGAGCCGGTACAAGGCCGTCCGCTCGGCATCCGGGGCAAACAGCGGCGAGCGCCGGGCGCATTGTGCCTGCAGGCGATCGAGAAGCCGCCTGGAAGGCGCCATCGCCAGTTCGGAATGGCACCGGCGCAGCAGCCGGGCGAGACCCTCGCTGTCACCGGGCGCGAAGTATCCGTCGTAGTCCGCCCCCAGCATTCCGATATTGCCGGGAATTGCCGAGGCCAGGACCGGCGTGCCGCATCGCACGGCTTCCATCACGACATGCGCGCCGCCTTCCATCCGGCTGGCGTGCACCAGCACATGTGCGCGCTGGATGTGCCGGCGGGTCGCCTCATGCGGCCGGGCGCCGAGCCAGCGGTAGCCGGGACACGCGGCGGCAGTCTGCAATGCCGCCTCGCCCAGCGCCGGGTCGAGCGGCGCGCCGATGTGGTCGATCGCGATGCCGGGCTCGTCGCGCAGCAGGCGCGCGGCCGCCATCAGCGTGAGCGGATCCTTCTCGTCACGAAGATGTCCGACCATCACGGCCCGCAGGTGGCGCGACGACTTGGCCAGCACGCGCCGCTCGCTGGTCGACTGGAAGATGGCCTGCGCCGTGCCCTGCAGCGGCACGGGCAGGGCCGACAGCCCTTCCGGCTGAAGGACCACGACGCGCTGCGCGAGATCGAGCGAACGGCGGGCCCGCTCATCCACGGCAATGTCGCGATACAGGTCCGTGCCGGTCAGAACGACGGCCAGACCCCGGCCCGGCGAGGCCTGTGCCCACGCTTCGATCGACGCGGCGGAGCGGCGCGCATGCAGGGCCAGCATCACCTGGTCAGCCCGCGCGGCGTCGGTCCCGGCGCTGGACGCGCCCGGCCACTCGCGCACGATTCGCGCAGAATGGCGGCCAGACAGCAGTTGCTGCCAGCGGCGCGCGGTCTGCCAGTTGCCATTGTTGGCGTCGGCAAGCGCCGGACTTACGATCACCAATCCAAGTCGAGACATCGGAGCATTTCAGTCGTGAATTCCAGCGTCACATCCGGCCGTTCATCGGGCACGCAGTCCGGCCGGCAATTGGGCGCCGGGGCGCTTGCGCAGGCCCTGAAGCGTACCCGTGAACGCACGCTCGGTCTGATCGACGCCTGGTCGATGGCAAGGCCCGACCTGGCCGTGCCCTGCGAGCCCGAGCTGAATCTACCGCTATGGGAACTTGGCCACATAGGCTGGTTCCAGGAGTGGTGGATCGGACGCAACGATCAGCGGCCCCTCGGCGCGGATTGTGATCCGGTGCACCCCCGCCGGCCTTCGCGACTGCCCGGTGCGGACGCGCTGTACGACTCCAGCGCAGTGGCCCACGACCTTCGCTGGACGCTCGAACTGCCGGATATGCAGGCAACCCGCCGCTACCTCGAGGCGGTCCTGAACGAGTCACTGACCCTCCTGAACGACGCGGGCAGCAGCGACCGCGCGCTGTACTTCTGGCGGCTGGTCCTGTTCCATGAGCAGATGCACAACGAAGCGATGGCATACATGGCCAGGTCGCAGGGAATTCCTCTGCCAGAGGGCCTCGTGCATCACCGGCAAGGCGCACCGGCGGAGGCACGCGAGCCAGCCGCCGCGCGCGACCGTCCTGCAGCCGGTACGGCCGGCGCACCGATCACCGACACTGCGCAGCTCGAGGTCCAGGCGCAGCACTGGACGCTCGGCAATCCGCCAACTGGTTTCGCCTTCGACAACGAGATCGGTCCGCACAGCGTCGAACTGGCGGCGTTTCAGATCGACGCCCGTCCGGTCTCCTGGCAGCAGTACCTGGGCTTCGTGCAGCAGACGGGCCATCGTCTGCCCCCTCATGTGCGCCCGGAGTCGGGGCGCTGGCAGCACTTCGATGGCATGCGCTGGGACGCGCTGGACCTCGAGTCCCCCGCGGTTCATGTCAGCTGGGACGATGCGCAGGCCTGGTGCGCCTGGGCCGGACGTCGACTGCCCACCGAGGCGCAATGGGAATGCGCAGCGCAGACCCGGCCGGCGATGCAATGGGGGACAGTCTGGGAATGGACCGACAGTGTGTTCGAGTCCTTCCCGGGATTCGTTGCCCATCCGTACCGGGACTATTCCGCTCCATGGTTCGGCAGCCGCAAGGTGCTGCGCGGCGCCTGCATGGCCACCGCGGCCGAGATGGTCGACGTGCGCTACCGCAATTTCTTTCCGGCCCACCGGCGCGACATCTTTGCCGGGTTCAGGACGGTAGGACCGGCCTAGCATCCGGGCGGCCGGCACCACGGGAACGACTGGCACCACGGGTACAACCGCCCCGACCGCCGCAGTGGGCTCTGCCGGCGCCTTGTCCTGTCACCGGCGAGAATTTCCAGCCGCCTTCATAATCGGGTCTGACCGACCCGCGCTCCCGGGCGCCGCAGCACTGCCCGCCTGAGCGTGGTCCGGATACTCCATGTCCGCCGGCCCCCAAACCCACACGCGTCATCAGCAAGGGATTTCTCATGTTCACGATCAACCGCAGAGATTTTTTGAAGGCAGGCTCGATCGCTTCCCTTCCGGCCCTGCCCCTGGTGGCGCAGGCACAGGAACGCGCGTTCAAGCCGCAGCCAGGCCAATGGCGCACCTTCGAATTCACGACCCGTGCCGAAGTGCCTGCCGGCAAAGGGACCACCCGCGTGTGGCTGCCTGTGCCGTCGGTCAACACCGACTACCAGCGCTCGCTGGAGAACACCTGGACCAGCAATGCCGCCAGCGCGGAGCTGACTTCCGACGGCCAGCAGGGCGCGCGCATGCTGACGGCGGTCTTCAACGGCACCGAGGCC
>DAONCJ010000036.1:0-13763 GCA_035401985.1 Burkholderiaceae bacterium
AGCAGCCGCAACGGATCGCCGCCCTCCTCGGCAGCTTCATCGGCGGCGCCAGCGCTGCCGGCCAGCCCAACCCGCTCGCCGCTCGCCTCGGGAAGCACCGGCGTGACCCGGCGCACTCGGCGACCCTGCAGCATCAGCAGCGGCGCGCAGGCGGCCTCGTACATCCAGGGTCGCACCGGCGGTCCCGTTCGCGCGCCGGTCGTGTCAGACCCGCTCGAGAATGCCCGCCGCACCCATGCCGGTGCCCACGCACATCGTCACCATGCCGTACTTCTGCTGGCGACGACGCAGGGCATGCACCACGGTGGCCGCGCGGATCGCCCCTGTCGCACCCAGCGGGTGGCCCAGTGCGATCGCGCCACCCAGCGGATTGACCAGCGAGGGATCGAGCCCGAGGTCGTGGATCACCGCCAGGGCCTGCGCGGCGAAGGCCTCGTTGAGCTCGATCCAGCCCAGATCTTCCTGGCGCAGACCGGCCGACTTGAGTGCCGCGGGAATGGCCTCCTTCGGGCCGATGCCCATGATGTCCGGCGGCACGCCCCGCACCGAGAACGACACGAATCGCGCCAGCGGGGTGAGCGAGAACTGCTTGAGCATGCGCTCGCTGACCACGATCAGCGCGCCCGCGCCATCGGAAGTCTGGGAACTGTTGCCGGCGGTGACAGTGCCCAGCCCGGTCGCCTTGCCGCTGGGGTCGCGGGCGCTGGCGAACACGGTTCGCAGCTTCGACAGCGCTTCGAGCGTCGTCTCGGCCCGCGGACCTTCGTCCAGTGCCACGGTGCGGTTGCGGGTGCCCGGCTGGCCGGTGGCCAGATCGGGATACCGCTCGATCACCTCCACCGGTGTGATCTCGTCGGTGAATTCGCCGGCCTGCTGCGCGGCCAGTGCCTTCTGGTGCGAGGCCAGCGCAAAGGCGTCCTGCGCCTCGCGGCTGACCTTCCATTGCTGCGCCACCCGCTCGGCGGTGAGGCCCATGCCGTAGGCGATGCCGACGTTCTCGTCGCGCGCGAACACCTCGGGGTTGATCGACGGGCTGTTGCCCATCATGGGCACCATGCTCATCGACTCGGCGCCGGCGGCGATGATCACATCGGCCTCACCGACGCGGATGCGGTCAGCCGCCATGGCCAGCGCGGTCAGGCCCGATGCGCAGAATCGGTTGACGGTGACGCCGGCCACGGTGACCGGCAGCCCCGCCAGCAGCACGGCGATGCGCGCCATGTTCAGGCCCTGCTCGGCCTCGGGAATGGCACAGCCGACGATTGCGTCCTCTATGGTGGCCGGGTCCAGCGACGGCACCTGCGCCAGCGCGCCACGGATGGCGGCCACCAGCAGGTCATCGGGCCGGTGGTGGCGAAACATGCCCCTGGGGGCCTTGCCGACTGGCGTGCGCGTTGCCGCGACGATGTAGGCGTCCTGCACTTGTCTGCTCATGTCTGTCTCCCTGGGCTCAGTTGCGCACCGGCTTGCCGGTCTGCATCAGGCCCATCACGCGTTCCTGGGTCTTGGGGTGGGTGAGCAGGCCGAGGAAGGCCCGGCGCTCGAGCGCCATCACCCACTCCTCGTCGACCATCGATCCGGCGTCGATGTCGCCGCCGCACATCACCTCGGCGATGGTGCGGCCGAGATGGAAATCGTGGGCGGTGATGAAGCCGCCGTCGCGCATGTTGGACAGCTGCGCCGTGATTGTCGCGATGCCGGCGCGCCCGGCCACCTTGAACAGGCCCTTGCGCGGTGGACGGTAACCGGCGTCGCTCATCGCCTTCGCCTCGCGCACCGCCACATACAGCAGCTCCTGGCGGTTGAAGACGATGCGGTCGCTCTCCAGCAGCCAGCCCTGGGCCTGGGCCTCGATGGCCGACTTGGACACCTGCGCGGTGCCGGCAGCCATCACGTATTTCAGCAGGAAGGCGAGCAGGCTCGCGTCGGGCGCGGCACGCGATTCCTCGGCCGCGCGGCGCGCGCCGTAGGTCAGACCACCCGCACCCGGGATCAGTCCGACGCCCACTTCGACCAGACCGACGTAGCTTTCGAGGTGGGCGACACGTCGTGCGCAGTGGACCGCCAGCTCGCAGCCCCCGCCCAGCGCCATGCCGGACAGCGCGGCCACCGTCGGCACCTGCGCATAGCGCAGCCGCAGCATCATCTCGTGCATCTTTCGGGCTTCGGGTTCGAGCGCCTTGACGCCGCCCGACATGAACAAGGGCAGCAGCGCCTGCAGATCGAGGCCGACCGAGAACGGATCGTCGGACGACCAGATCACCAGGCCCTTGTATTCGCGTTCGGCCAGGTCCAGCGCGCGGGCAAGCCCTGCCATCACGCCCAGTCCGATCGCATGCATCTTGGTGCGCACCGACAGGATCAGCACATCGTCGAGGCCACGCTCGGACAAGGTCCAGACCCGGACCGACTCGTCCTCGAAGACGGTGACCCCGCCCGTGTGGCCGTCGGCCGCCGCCGACCCGAGCACCGCCGCCGGAAAGACCTGCCGGCGATACACGGGATGGCTCGACGCAGGCACGAATGTACCGGTCGAAGGGCTGAACGAGCCTTCAGGCTGGTGAACGCCGCCACGCTCGGCGACCGGCCCGCTGGTGACCCATGCGGGCAGTGGCACGGCCGCCAGCGCCTTGCCCTCGGCGATGTCCTGCGCGATCCACTGCGCAACCTGCGCCCAGCCCGCCTGCTGCCAGGCTTCGAACGGCCCCTGCGACGCCGCAAAGCCGAAGCGCATGGCCAGATCGAGATCGCGCGCATTGCCGGCGATCTCTTCGAGCTTCACCGCCGCGTAGTGCCAGGCATCGCGCAGGATGGCCCAGACGAACTGCGCCTGGGGGTTGGTCGATTCGCGCAGCAGCTTGAGCCGCTCGGCCGGGTCCTTCTTCTTGAGGATCCGGTTCACCGTCTCGTCGGCCTTGCCCGAGGACGGCACATAGTCGCCCTTCGCCTGATCGAAGCGCAGGATCGCCTTGCCGTCCTTGCGATAGAAGCCGGCGCCGGTCTTCTGGCCGAGCGCGCCCTTGGCGATCAACGCAGCGAAGGCGGCGGGCGTGTCGTACAAGGGACGGAACGGGTCATCGGGAAGCTGATCCTGCATGGTCTTCATCACATGCCCGATCGTGTCCAGGCCGACGATGTCGGCCGTGCGGAACGTGCCCGACTTGGCGCGGCCCAGCTTCGCGCCGGTGAGGTCGTCGACCACATCGAATCCCAGCCCGAACTTCTCGGCTTCGCGCACCGTGGCGAACATCTGGAAGGTGCCGATCCGGTTCGCGATGAAATTCGGCGTGTCCTTGGCGCGGATGCAGCCCTTGCCGAGCGTGGACGTCAGGAACGTTTCGAGACGGTCGAGCACCTCGGGCGCGGTATCGGGCGTGGCGATCAGTTCGACCAGATGCATGTAGCGCGGCGGATTGAAGAAATGCACGCCGCAGAACCGGGCGCGCAGCGCCTGCGGCACGCCCTCGCCCAGCTTGCTGATCGACAGGCCCGACGTGTTGCTGCCGAAGATCGCGTCGTCGCTGACGAAGGGCGCGACCTTCGCGTAGAGGTCGTGCTTCCAGTCCATGCGCTCGGCGATCGCCTCGATCACGAGCTGGCATTCGCCCAGCCGTGACAGATGCTCGTCGTAATTGGCCGGTTCGATGAAGGCGGCCAGATCGGGGTGGCCGAGCGCCGCGGGATTCATCTTCTTCAGGCCCTCGATGGCGCGCAGCGCAATGCCGTTGCGCGGCCCTTCGCGGGCCGGCAGGTCGAACAGCAGCACGCCGACCCCGGCGTTGACCAGATGGGCCGCGATCTGCGCACCCATCACGCCTGCGCCCAGCACGGCGACTTTCCTGACGATGAATTGGCTCATGCTGCGCTCCTCACTCTTCGCGATGCCAGGTCTGGGTCCGACCCAGCAGCGGGGTGCCGATGTAGCCGCGCACTTCGAGCCGCTTGCCGCCGTCGATCAGCTTCATCTGGCTGCGGTAGACCTTGCCGTTGTTGGGGTCCAGGATCTGGCCGCCGCTCCAGTGCTCGCCATCGCGCTTCATGCCGGTGATGATGGTCATGCCCTGGACGGGCTTGTCCTTGCGCTCATCGGTGCACAACTCGCACCTGGCGTCGGCCTTGTCGGTCAGTACCTTTTCGATGCGGCCGGAGATCAGGCCGTCGCGCTCGCTCACCCGGATCAGCGCCTTGGCCTGCTTGGTGTCGTCATCGACCGTCTTCCACAGGCCGACGGGTGAAGCGGGATTGCCCTGAGCCAGGACCGGGCCCGACAGGAAGGCGAGTGTCAGGGCCAGTGCGGGGGCGATGCCGGCAAGGCGCCTGGCTGATGTTCGTGTCATGTGTCGTGCTCCGAAGGATGAATGCGGGACGGTCAGAACGGTGCGGGTCAGAACAGTGCGGCGTCGAGCGCCATCACGTTGGCCGAACCCGAGCGCGCACTGCGGATCGCGGCGGCGGTCTCGGGCATCAGACGGGCGAAATAGAAGCGGGCCACCGCCAGCTTGGCCTTGTAGAAGTCGTCGTCCGGATAGTCGAGAGCGATGCGCGCCATGCGGACCCAGAAGTAGCCCATCACCAGATGGCCGATGATCCGCAGATAGTCGACGGCCGCCGCGCCCGCTTCGTCCGGGTTGCCCAGGGCCTTCATGCCGATTTCCATCGTCAGCTTTTCGACCTTGTCGCCCAGGTCGGCCAGCGGATTGATGAACTCGGCCATGTCGTCGCGGGTGCCGTGCTCTTCGACCATCGCAGTGATCAGGGCGCCGAATTTGCGCAGCTTGGCGCCGTTGTCCCCGAGCACCTTGCGCCCCAGCAGATCGAGCGACTGGATCGTGTTGGTGCCCTCGTAGATCATGTTGATGCGCGAGTCGCGCACGTACTGCTCGATGCCGGTTTCACGGATGTAGCCATGGCCGCCGTGGATCTGCATCGCCAGGCTGGTGCACAGGAAGCCGTTGTCGGTGAGGAAGGCCTTGACCACCGGCGTGAGCAGCGCGAGCAGATCGTGGCTCGCCTTGCGCTCGTCTTCGTCCGGATGGTGCTCGGCACGGTCGCCGTGCAGCGCCAGCCAGTAGGCGAAGGCCCGGCTGCCCTCGAGGTAGGCCCGCTGCGTGAGCAGCATCCGCCGCACATCCGGATGCACGATGATCGGGTCGGCCGGCTTGTCGGGCTCCTTCGGCCCGGTGAGCGAGCGGCTCTGCAGGCGTTCGCGCGCATAGGCCACCGCGTTCTGGTAGGCGGTCTCGGTCAGGCCCAGCGATTGCACGCCGACTCCGATGCGCGCGGTGTTCATCATCACGAACATCGCGTTCAGGCCCTTGTTCGGCTCACCGACCAGGGTGCCGACGGCGCCCTCGAAGTCGAGCACGCAGGTGGCATTGGCATGGATTCCCATCTTTTCCTCGATGCGCGCGGCCTTCACGCCATTGCGCGCGCCGAGCGTGCCGTCGGGCGCAGGCACGAACTTGGGCACGATGAACAGCGATATGCCGCGGGTGCCGGCCGGTGCATCGGGCAGGCGTGCCAGCACGAGGTGCGCGATGTTCGACACCAGGTCGTGCTCGCCGGCGGAGATGAAGATCTTGGTGCCGGTGATCCTGTAGCTGCCATCGCCCTGCGGTTCGGCGCGGGTGCGCAGCAGACCCAGATCGGTGCCGCAGTGCGGCTCGGTCAGGCACATCGTGCCCATCCACTCGCCCGAGACCAGGCGCGGCAGATACAGCGCCTTCTGCTCGGGCGTGCCGTGCGCCAGCAGACAGTCGTAGGCGCCGTGCGTGAGCCCCGGGTACATGGTGAAGGCCTGATTGGCCGAGTTCATCATCTCCTGGAAGGCGATGCCCACGGCTGCGGGCATCCCCTGGCCGCCGTAATCAGGCTCGCACGCCAGCGTGGGCCAGCCGGCGTCGCGAAACTGCTCCCAGGCCTCCTTGAACCCCTTGGGCGTGCGGACCACGCCGTCGCCGACATAGGTGCAGCCTTCCTCGTCGCCGCTGCGGTTGATCGGATGCAGCACCTCGGCGCAGAACTTGCCGCCCTCCTCGAGCACCTGGTCGATCAGTGCGCGGTTGATCTCGGCGTGCCGGGGCATCTCGCGGTAGGCCGCCTCGACGTCGAGCAGTTCATGCAGCACGAACTGCATCTCCCGGATCGGCGGATTGTATTGGGGCATGTGAGGCTCCTGTCAGGATGGTAGTGAGGCCGGGGCGGCAGTTTTCGCACACCCGCTCGCCTCGAGGCGACCGGGGACGGCATAGGCAGCCAGGATGCGGTGGAAGACCCGCCGTGCCCTGGCCAATGAATCGGGGTTGTTCAGCAGGCGGGTGTCGTGGTGCAGGACCAGGACCACGCCGTAGAGTTCGAAGACCATCTCGGCCACCTGTGTGCCGCAGCGCAGGTCGCCGGCCTCCAGCGCCTGCTGCGCGGCCCGCGACAGCTCACGCTGCCAGGAGCGCACCATGGCGACGAGCTCGTCGCGCACCGCGCCCGGGCGGTCGTCGTACTCGGTCGCGCCGGAAATCCAGAGGCAGCCGCTGGCCGCCTCCACCGCGGTGCGCTCGAGCCAGCGCTCCATGATCGCGCACAGCCGCGCCAGACCGCGCCGTGCCTTCAGGCCCGGCAGCAGCACGTCCTCGACGAAGCGCTGCTCGTACGCCTTCAACACTGCGATCTGGAGGTCTTCGCGCGAGCCGAAGTGCGCGAACACGCCGCTCTTGGACATCTGGACCCGCTCGGCCAGCGCGCCGATGGTCAGTCCCTCGAGCCCGACGCGTGCGGACAGCTCCAGCGCGGTCGCGACGATCGAAGCGCGCGTGAGTTCGCCTTTTTTCATGGCTGCGTTTGATTTAGCACGACCGTACTATTCTGGCGCAGTCGTGCGCTGTCAAACACAGCCCGCCGCTGAACGGGGGTTTTAGAGCGGCAGCTCTATTGGTGCGCTGCCGCAGCGGGCCGGGCGGGCCGGGCGAGTGGCCGGTGCGGCGGCTCGTGCGCCGGCGCCTTCACAGTCCGTCCGACGAAGGCCTTGTGTCGGCCTTATTTCTTCTGGTTCAGCAGATCGATCCGCCGACGTGCTCCTTCGGTGCGCGCCGCGCCACCGTAGGTGCCCAGGTCCTGACGGTGAGGAATCGTCAGCATGTAGTTCTTGAACGCACCGGTGATCGCCTCGCGATGGCCCTGCGCGTCCAGCATCTCGTTGACCGATGCCTTGGCCATCTTCAGAGCATAAGGATCCTGCTCGGCGATGCGGCTGGCCAGCGCCAGCGTCTCGTCGGCCAGGGCCTCGCGGGCGACAACGCGGTTCACCAGGCCGAGCTGGGCCGCCTCCTGCGCGCTGAGGTAGTCGCCCGTGAACAGATACTCCTTGGCCTTGCGTGCGCCCAGATCCCAGGGCATGGACAGGTACTGCACATGCGCGCCGCCCCAGCGCACCGAACGGTCCGCGAAGCGGGCATCGGCCGAGGCGACGATGAGATCGCAGCACGAAGCGAGCATCAGTCCCCCCATGATGCAGTAGCCCTGGACCTGGGCGATGGTCGGCTTGGGGCAGTCGTGCCAGCGCAGGCAGGTCTCCAGGTACAACGCCGACAGGTCCTGCAACTCGTGCTGGAAACCCTCGGGCCTTGCGCGTGCCGCCCGGTCGGCGATCTCTTCGGGCGTGCCCAGATCGTGGCCTGCCGAAAAGTGCTCGCCGGCACCCGCGACGATGATGACCCGGATGGCAGGATCGGCGGCTGCGCGAGCGAAGGCCGCGTCGAGCTCCTCGATCATCACGCGGCTTTGCGCGTTCAGGACTTTCGGCCGGTTGGCGGTCAGACGAAGCACCGCCCCGATCGGTTCCCAGGTCAGGGTCTGGTAGGTGGTCATGCCAGTCTCCGGTCAGCGAAGCGAGAGGTTGTCGAACAGATCGAAAAATTCCAGCAGCGCTGCTGCCGCGCCGGTGTCCATCCGCGCGCGTCCCGACTCAATCGCCTGGGCGAGGGTCTGGCGGCCGGCCAGCAGCAGCGCCCAGGTCTCCTTGTCGCAGCTCAGACCGAGGTCGACGCGGGCCGGCTCTGCCGTGCGCGCGGGGTCGCCGACGATGAAGCGCCCGACCCCGCCGATCACGTGCAGACCGCCCGCCACGCCGGTGCCCTCCAGTGTCAGACGCAGCACGGTATCGGCATTGGCGCTGCGCGCCGGGTCCAGGCGAGCGGCGATGGCCCGCAGGAAGCGGCCCGGTTCGGACCGCATCACCACGGGCCGCACGGGACGGACGGGGATGACCGGCTCGCCGGCCTTGCCCGCTTCGAGACGTCGCGCCTCCTCGAGCAGAAAGGCCCGCGTATTCGCTGCCGTCGTGCGCTGGGCCATATGGCGCAGCACGGTGGCCTTGAGGATCGCGGCCTCGCTGTCGGAAGGATCGAGCTGCAGAAGGTGGGCGCACAGCTCGGCGGCCCACGAATGCTCGTCGCGCCCGACGGCCTCGCGCGCCTGCGCCAGCACCTTGTCGCGACCGCCCAGCCCGGCCACCAGCAATTGCGCGCGCCGGCGCGGCGCGACGGGATGCAGGGTGGCGGTATCGCCTCCGAACCAGCCGAACAGTCCGTTGTGGATCGCACGCACGTGGTAGGGCGTCTCACCGTAGAACGGCTGAACCCAGGGACTGCTGCGCAGCCGCGGCGGCAGTTCGATGGTGGCCGCCAGCTCGTCCGGTGTCAGGGCCGCGTTGATGCCGCGGACCGTCTGATCCCACAGGTACTGGATCGAGTCGCGATAGTCGTTCAGGCAGGCGCGCACGGATTCGCCACCGATCACCGGCAGTCCGTGCACACCGACCAGGTACTCGGGGCGTGCGGCGCGGATCTCGTCGACGGCATGAACCATGACGAGCGGATCGCGGTAGAGCTCGCCGCGCAAGGGATAGATGTTGAACAGACACGGCCAGACGTGGTTGTTGACCACTGTCTTCAGCTCGGGGAAGTCGATGATCAGCGTGTCACGCGAGTCCGACGGGTAGCGGCCATCGAGTCGCACCTGCAGCCCGGCGATGCGAAGCTCGGTCACCGCGGCGGGCACCAGATCGGTCGGCTCGAGGAAGCCCGGGGTCTTCACGCCCTCGCGGAACATGAACGGCCCCAGGCCGAGGTTGGGCATGGAATCGGGACCGCTGCGGGGCAGGTCGTAGCCGAACTGGACCTTGAGCCGGCGCATGTAGGCGGGGCCGATCTCGGCGCCGACATCGGCCATCACCTGCGCCACGTCCTGGTGCGCATAGATCCGTATCGGGCCCGGCCAGCGCTTGAGGACTTCAGCCGTGCCCGAGATGTAATGCGAATGCGAGCAGATGACTGCGACCACCGGCCGGTCGAGAGCCGCGCCGAACGACTCGATCGCCTCGGCCATCTCCTCGTTGCACTCGCCCGAGTCGATCAGGATGGCGCCTTCATCGCCGAGGACCAGCGTGACGTTGCTCAGGCCGAAGCCGACCGCACACCAGACGCGATCGTTGACCTTGTGGGCCCGGGGGCGGAATTTCTCGGAATGGACGAGGTAGGCGGGGTGGGCGATGGCGCCCTGCCCGCTGACCGCGGGTGCGACAGGATTCATGACGACCTTTCCACAGACAATCGTCCGAGGATGGGCGCGAACCGGTGGTGCCGCAAGTCGAGCCGTCTCGTTGCGAAACCCGGGCGCAGAGCGGCCCGGTCGGCGATCCGCCGCGGCGCCGGACGACCCGCGGCGCCGGACGACCCGCGGCGCACCCGCACCGCGGCCGTCAGGGCGTGATGCGCTTACTTGCGGGCGGCCTTCTTGACCTTGGCCTTGCCGGAGGGCTGCGAGAGCACCTCGAGCGTCACCTGACGCAGGCCGGGACGCGACATGCCGATCTTGCGCGCGGCAGCGGACGACAGGTCGATGATGCGGCCGGCCGTCGTCGGGCCGCGGTCGGTGATCGTCACCACGGCGCTGCGCTTGCTCTTCACGCCGGTGACCTTGACCCGCGTGCCGAAGGGCAGCGTGTTGTGCGCCGCTGTCATGCCGTTGGGGCTGTAGCGCGCGCCGCTGGCGGTCTTGCGTCCTGCGAAGCGGGTGCTGTAGACCGCTGCGATGCCGGTCATGGCGTCCGCAGAGGCCGGCGCCGCGGCAGGAGCGGCGGCAGCAGGCGCAGCAGGGGCTGCGGCCGGTGCGGGTGCGGCGGCAGGAGCGGCGGCGGGAGCAGCCGGCGGGTCGGCGGGCTTGGCGGCCTGCGCGAGCGCCTGGGAGGCCAGCATCGCCAGCGAAAGGGACAGGGAGACAGCAAAGGTGCGGCCTGCGCGACGTGCGTTCATGGTGATTCCTTGGAAGGTGAGCCGGAAGATCGGCCAGGGATTCGGCGCCCGGGCGCTTGCGCGTCCGGCTCGAAGGGAAGACTTTAGGGTGCGCCTTCGGACCTGTCGACCATGGCAATGTGGCGCACAGTCAAAATCGCTGCGACGCTGCAACGACAGGGATATCGCGCGCCCGGCACAATGAGGCACGCGTTCACCTCGACCGGCGCAGTTCGATCAGGCGGTCCGGATAGTCGGTGATCAGGCCATCGACACCCCAGCCGATCAGCCGCTGCATGTCGGCCGTCTCGTTCACGGTCCAGGGCAGCACCTTCAGGCCCAGCGCGCGCGCCTCGCGCACGCGAGCTTCGGTGAGGTCGCGCCAGAACATCGACCACGTCGAACATCCCGCCGCCGCCGCCATCCGCGGCACCGAGCCCGCATGATCGGCGGACCGCAAGCCCGCGAGCCAGGGCGACACGCCGTCGGGGCCAGTGCGCACCGTGCTGGAGCGCTCGGTTTCGATGGTGAGACAGGCGGTCGGGATTTCCGGCGCCAGACGACGGACCTCGACAAGGGTGCGCCAGTCGAAGGACTGGATCGTCACCACGGAAGCAAGGCCCGAAGCGCGAACCGCATCGACCACGAGCCGCGCGAATTCGGCCGGCGCAACCACCTCGGCGCCAGAAGTCGGCGTGATCTTGGTCTCGAGGTTCAGGGCGATACGCCGGGGCTGGGCCTTGACCAGGTCGAACAGTTCGGTGAGCGTCGGAAAGCGCTCGCCATCGGCCGGATTCTGGCGCGGCCACTGCTTCGCGTAGTCGCCCTCGGGCCGCAGCCGGCCGATGTCGTAGCCACGCAATTGCGCCAGGGTCAGCGAGCGGATCGGCGCACCGGGCGGCTCGATCCAGCGGCCGTCGGCCTGCCGCACGATCTGCGGATTGAGCCGGCTGTCGTGGGCCATCACGATCACGCCGTCGCGCGTCACGGCCATGTCCGACTCGATCGTGTCGACACCGGCCTGCAGCGCCGCCCGAAATGCCGCCAGCGTGTTCTCCGGCGCCAGACCGCGGGCGCCGCGATGGCCCTGCACATCGAATGCACTCGCACAGCCGCCCAGCAGGACCACCGCCGTCAGCAGCGCGGCAGCAGTGACGCCGCGAAGGCCCCGCGGCAAGGGCGTTGCCGGCGACGGATCAGGCGGCGCGTGAAACTTGGGATGGCAAGGCATGGATCTTTTCCGAATCGGTGAGGTAGAGGCGATCGCCCTGCATGGGCACGACGTCGCAGGAGCCGGTGAATTCGCCGAACGCGGGCAGCACGAGGCTTGCCGCCCGAAACCAGAAACAGGGCAGCCGCACCGCGCCATGCCGCCCCCTCAGGCGGATGGCCGGGTGCAGATGACCCGAGACCGCGAAGCCTTCGGCGCCCGGGCTGTCCGGGGGAAGAGGATGGTGGCGCAGCCGCAGGCCGGCCAGCGCAGCCGGCTCATCGACGACACGGATGGCGCAGTGCGCCGGCGGATCGCCTGCCCGCCGGTCGTGATTGCCGCGAACCAGCACCACGTCCAGCGATCGGTGCGCATGCCGCCATGCCGTCAGCGCATCGATCACTCGCGGGTGCTGCGCGATCGCATCGTGCAGCAGGTCGCCCAGCACCAGCAGCTGACGTGCCGGCAGATGCGCAAGCAGGCGGTCCAGCCGCGCCAGGGTGGCCGCAGTGGTCGCCTCGGGCACCGGCACACCGAGCGCGCGGAAGCTTGCGGCCTTGCCCAGATGCACATCGGCGATCAGCAGCGCCTCGTGGGCGGGCAGAAACAGCGCTCGCTCGGGCAGCAGGCTCATCGACTGCCCTGCGACCTCCAGCGTGAGGCTGCCCTGTAACGGATGCGAACATTCGAGCATGCCGCGATGGTAAAGCAGGCGCGCCGCTGGCGGCAGTCGCGGTTCCGCCCGGCACCAGTGGCGCAGCCTTATGCGTCGCCTCCCGCCTGCTCGAGTTCAGCCACCATCCGCGCGATCCGATCGGTGAACCGCTCGGTGCTGAGCGTCTCCCTGAACCGCTCGACCATCAGCGGAAACGCGAAAGGCGTCGGTCGAGCCGGCGCCGTGACATGCAGTGCACCGGCACGGATGCGGGCGAGGGCTGTGCGCAGCCGCCCAAGATCGAGCTCCTGCTCGAGCACCTCGCGTTGCGCCTGCGCCAGCAGCAGATTGCCGGCATCGTGCTTGCGGAAGACCTCGTAGAACAGGCCCGACGACGCCTGCACCTGGCGGGCACTCTTGCGCGCGCCGGGAAAGCCATGGAAGACGAGTCCGGCCACGCGGGCGATCTCGCGGAAGCGGCGCTGCGCCAGCTGGCTTGCGTCGAGACTGGCGATCACATCGGCCAGCAGATCGCCTTCATCGAACAGCGACGGATCGTGCCACGACTGCGGCGCGATCTCGTCGCTCGACAACAGCTCGAAGCCGCAGTCGTTGACGGCGATCGAAAAGGTCCCGGCCTGCGCGCGCGCCAGCCGCCAGGTCAGCAGCGACGCCAGACCGATGTGCACATGACGGCCGGCGAACGGATACACGAAGCAGTGGTGACCCTCGCGCGATTGCAGTCGTTCGATCAGCAGGCGGCCGGGCACCGGCAGCGCAGACCAGCGCGCCTGCAGTTCGAGCAGCGGCCGCGCCATCCGCATCTCGGGGCCCTGGAAGCGGCCGGCCTGCGCCGCAGCGAGCCGCTGCAGCATCGCGTCCGCGAGTTCGCTGGACAGCGACATGCGCCCGCCATTCCAGCGCGGCACCGCGCCGCGCGCACTCTTTGCACGGCGGACCCAGGCCGTCAGCTCGCGCACCCGGACCAGTTCAAGCACCCGTCCGCCGAACAGGAACCGATCGCCGGGCTTGAGCCGGCCGATGAAACTTTCCTCGATCGTGCCCAGCTTCTGGCCGGTGAGGAAGGCGACCTGCATCGCGGCATCCGAGACGATCGTGCCGATCGACATCCGGTGACGGCGCGCGAGCTGCTCGTCGGGCACCCGGTACACGCCCAGCGCATCGGCCTGGACGCGGCGGAATTCGGGATACACGGCCAGGCTCGCGCCACCGCGGGTGACGAAGTCGAGCGTCCATTGCCATTCGTCCCCGGTCAGATCGCGATAGGCATGGGTGGTGCGCACCTCGTCGAGCAATTCCTGCGCGACGAATCCGGTGCCGGCGGCCACGGTGACCAGGTGCTGGGCCAGCACGTCCAGCGGCTTGCGCGGCGAGCGGCGCGGCTCGATTTGGCCGGCGGCCACGGCATCCTGCGCCGCGGCCGACTCGACCAGTTCGAGCGCATTGGTGGGCACCATGCTCAGCCGGGACACCTCGCCGGGCGCGTGCCCCGATCGCCCTGCCCGCTGGATCAGCCGCGCCACGCCCTTCGCGCTGCCGACCTGCAGCACCCGACGCAACGGCGCGAAGTCCACGCCGATATCCAGGCTGGACG
>DAONCJ010000037.1:0-5186 GCA_035401985.1 Burkholderiaceae bacterium
GTCGCGACCGAGGTGCGCAGCCTGGCGCAGCGCAGTGCCGACGCGGCCCGCGAGATCAAGACGCTGATCTCCGACAGTGTCTCGAGGGTCGGCAAGGGCACCGAACTGGTCGACCAGGCCGGCGCCACGATGACCGGCGTGGTCGAGGCGATTCAACGGGTCACGACCCTCGTGGCCGAGATCAGCACCGCCAGCTCCGAGCAGAGCAGCGGCGTGTCACAGGTCGACGAGGCTGTCCGACAAATGGACAGCGCGACGCAGCAGAACGCCGCGCTGGTCGAGCAGAGCGCCGCAGCGGCGGAAAGCCTGAAGCAGCAGGCCGCCCATCTGGTGAGCACGGTCTCGGCCTTCAAGCTGGGCAGCGACGCCCGCGTCTGACCCGCTCCACTCCCGCAATCGGCCCGCGACGCGTCCGCGCAGGTCCGTGACAGGCCCGCGCGCCCCGCTTGCCGGCACTCAGGGGCTCGCGCGCTCGACCCGCGGCAGCGCGGACTCTCCAGCGACCAGTTCAGGCTTTGGCAGATAAGCCCTGAGCGTGAGGCGGAAAGGACCGCGGGGCGCTGGCAGCCAGTTGGCCGCATCGGCCGGGGCCTCGGCCTGCACCAGGACATCGAACGAGCCGTCGGGGTTGCTGCGCAGGCCCGCCGTGCGGTCGCCGATCGAGTAGCGCCGGATCGGGTTGTCGGTGAGGAAGAAGCGGCCGTCAGGGGTCTCCTCGTACAAGGTCATCGACCAGAAGCCCCACACCGGAAGGCCGCCCGCGGGGATGCGCACAAGGTATCGGGCGCGCCCGTCCAGCGCTGCGCCGTCGGCGTCTGCGAATGTGCTCAGGTACAGCGCCTCCAAAGTATCGAGCGCCGCAATACCGCGCAGCGCCACCGAAGCACGCAGCAGCATGTTGCCGCTCCAGTCGCCTTCGACGCGCGGCGGAAACGACCAGCCGCCGATCCGTCGCACCGACACATGCGCAGGCTGACGCAACTCGGCCATCAGCGCCGGCCAGGCGGCTTCCCAGCGCGCTTTCAGTTCAGCCGGAAGCCCGGTCCAGGCGGCAGCCGCGCCCGCCTGTATGCCGACCGCCGCGGCCGCGTCGGCCCGGGCCTTCATGGCGCCCTGCGGCGGATTGCGGGCAAGGAACTCGCTGATGACCGGAATGAACTCGGCAGGGCCGGGATTTCTCACCGGCCGCACGCGCGGCACCGGGTAATCGCCCTGCGGCGCGTCGATCGACATCGCCTGCTGCAGGGCCCCGACGGCCACCAGATCGGCCGGCCCGTCGACCAGCGTGCGGACCAGCAGCCACATGTCGTTGGTGTCCGAGCGCACGAGATGCGTGTGCGCCGGCAGCTCGCCCTTCCACTGCGGCCCCACCACCGCCACCCGAAGCGGCCCGTCGCCACCGTCGCGCCGCCCGAGGATCGCGACGTTGTCGGTGTACATGTTCATGAACTGCAGCGAGTAGTAGCGCTGAAGGATCGCCGGCGTGGCGACCAGCACCGGCCCGCGGCTCAGGTCCAGCCGCGCCGATGAATACAGCGTGTCGTTGTTGGGGCCGGTCACCGTGCGCGCGGTATGGTCGAGCAGCCGCCGGACATGAAGGAACCGGTTGACCGGTCCGCGGGCCGGATTGGCCGGCTCGTCGACCGCGACATGGCGAAGGCGTGCCATCTCGTACATCGGATAGAACGCCAGGAAGGCGTCCCGAATCGGACCGTCGGACTGCGCCTGGGCGATGCCCGCGAAGCCGGGCGCACTGATCAGAACCGCAGCCAGCCACAGCCGGCGCAGCGTTCGAAGCATCATCGGTTCTCCGGGCAGGAAGGCGGCGTCACCACGCCGCCGAAGGCACGCTGCTCAGCGCATGAAGGCTTCGATCAGCCGGGCAAGCGCCTCCGGCTGATCGTGATGGACGTTGTGGCCCGAGTCGTCGACGTGCTCGATCTGCAGGTCGGTGTAGGCACTCATCCGCGCTTCGCTTTCGGGCGGATTGCTCATCAGCCGACCCCAAAGGCCGGATTGCGCGCCATCGATCCACAGCACCGATGCGCTGGTCTGGCGCCAGCAGTCGAGCACTTCGGCAGGGGTGAAGGGCACCGGATTGATCCGCTTGTGCGCCGGGTCGGCCCGCCGCACCACCGTGCCGTCGGCCTCTTCGCGCCCCCAGTGCTGGACCAGGAAGCGGGCCCGCTCATCGGTGAGCCGGGGATTCTCGGACTGCATGCGCAGCGCGAACTCGTCGAAGCTCTCGTAGGGGCGCTGCGAGGTGTCGTCGCGCAGCTGGTTCATCCACTTGGCCAGACGGCGTGGCGCCGGGTCCTGGCGCATGGTCGGGGGCCCGAAGCCGTCGACATTGATGAAGCGGCTGACGCGCTGGCCCCGGGCGCCTGCATACAGGGCGCCGATGTGCGCACCCATGCTGTGGCCGACGATGCGCACCGGCGCCTCGGGCTCGAAATGATCGAGCAGCATGTCGAGGTCGCCCAGGTAGTCGGGGAACCAGTAGCTGTCGGCGCCGCTCCATCCCGACAGGCCATTGCCGCGCCAGTCGGGTGCGATCACCTGCCAGTCCTCGGCAAACGAATCGACGGTGAACTGCCATGACGCCGAGACGTCCTGCGAGCCATGCAGCAGAAACAGCTTGGGCGCGCCGGCCTGGCCCCAGATGCGGCAGTGATAGTCGATCCCGCGGATCGGAACGAAGGTCGATTGGCTTGGTTTCACGGACGCGGGGCCCCGGGAAGAGGGCGGCAGAGATGGGGGGAATCGAGCATAGCAAGAGAGGGCTGGCGCGCGCCGCGTCGACATGCACCGTTCGAACCGGCCGCGCAGGCCGCGCTGCGCTCTGCGCCTATACTGCCCCCGGTGAGCACTCCCGCATCGCCGCCGCTCGAGGGCGCCAGCAAACGCCAGACCGCCCTGCGCGGCATGATGTGGATGGTCGCGGGCGGCCTCGCGCTGTGCACCATGAACGCCGTGATGCGCCTGATGACGCTCGAGCTGCATCCGATGGTGGCGTTCTTCCTGCGCTATGTGATGGGACTGGTGGTGATGGTCCCGATGCTGATGCGCGACGGCCTGGCCGCCTACCGGCCGAACAACGCGCGGGGTCAGGTGTGGCGCGGCGCGGTGCACGCGTCGGCGCTCAGCCTCTTTTTTCTGGCGCTGCCGCACATTCCGCTGGCCGACGCCACGGCCATCAATTTCACCACCCCAATCTTCGTGCTGATCGGCGCCGCCCTGCTGCTGGGCGAAAAGGTCTCCGGTGCCCGCTGGATCGCCGCGCTGATCGGCTTCAGCGGCGTGCTGATCGTGCTGGCGCCCCATTTGTCCGGCATGGGCGCCGGCTGGTGGAGCCTGGTGATGCTGGCATCGTCCCCTTTCTTTGCCGGCTCGTTCCTGATCAACAAGCACCTGACCCGCTTTGATTCTCCGAGCGTGATCGTGTTCTGGCAGAACGTCTCGGTGATGCTCTTCGCCCTGCCGCTGGCGTTGGTCTACTGGAAGAACCCGTCGCTGATCCAGTGGGCGACCTTTCTGCTGTGCGGCCTGCTGGGCACCGTCGCCCACCTGTGCATGACCCGCGCGTTCAGCATGGGCGACATCTCCGCGATGCAGCCGGTGCGTTTCATCGACCTGATCTGGGCGTCGCTGCTGGGTCTGGCGATCTTCGGCACCTCGCCATCGGCCACCGCCCTGCTGGGTGGTGTGGTCATCGTCGCCTCGACGATCTGGATCGCGCGGCGCGAATCCGGCCGCTGAGGCCACCCGCCGCGGCCGGCCACCGGCCGCAGTCCCGTCGCAGCAAGGTCTGGCGCACCACCCGAGCGCGGAGCTGCGCTCCTTCGTCCCGCCTGACGGCGGTTTCGATGCGTGTAAGCCTGGCGTAAGCTGGTCGAATCGCCTGCCACCTCCGCACGACTCCGGGAGACGCCGCCATGATTCCACCGACGCGATACGTCGACAGTTCGCAAGACCGCAGCCATGTTTCGCGCCCGGCTGCCGGTGCGACCGCCCAGGCGCCATCGGCGACTTTCACTTCCGGGGACGCCGGTGTTCAGCGCCCGCTGGACAGCGTCACCCTCTGGTACCGCTACTGGCTGTTCGGCTGGATCTTCGAAGACTGCAATCGCGGCAATCTGTTCGAGAATGCAGCGGCCCTGGCGCGCAATCGGCGCAAGGCGGGTCTGCTGCCGGTCTACATCCGGCGCTACACCGCCACCGGCGCGCTGTCGATGAGCCTGTCGCTGCTGATCGGCGACGCGGCGCCGATGTGGCTGCAGCTGCTCGCCGTCTCACCCATCGTGGCTTGCGTGCCGCTGCTGGTGATCAGCCTGTCGGTCTGGGTCGCCCTGCGGCTGCCGGGCGCCTGAACTGCCCTGCCGCGGGCGCGGTCATCGCGGCAGCAGCGACGCCACCCGCGACAGCCCCTCGTCGGTCACCGGCAGATCCTGCACCAGCGCGATGCGGATGTATTCGCGCCCTTCATTCGTGCCATCGGCCAGCGGCTGGGTCAGGTACTCGCCCGGCAGCACCTTCAGCGCGCGTTCGGCCCACAGGCGCCGCGTCAGCGCGGCACCGTCCTCGACGCGCAGCCAGAGAAAGAATCCGCACGGCGGCCGCAGATATCCCGGATAGCCGGCCAGATGCCGGTCGGCCAGGTCGAATCGGGCGCGCAGCCGCTCGCGCATGGCGCCCACATGGCTGTCCTCGGACCACAGGGCCGCCGCGGCCGCCAGCAGAGGGGACGGTGTGCAGGCGGTGCCGTTCAGACGGACGCGGTTCAGCGCGGCGATCAGTGCGGCGTTGCCGACCACGAAACCCGAGCGCATGCCCGCCGCGCTCGAGCGCTTGGACAGCGAGTGCAGCACCAGCACATTGTCCAGCCAGTGCTCGGACGGATCCATCTGCGCCAGCACCTCGAGGGCGCCGACCGGCGGGTCGCGGTCGTACAACTCGCCATAGCATTCGTCGAAGACGACCAGAAACCCATGGCGCCGGGCCATCTCGATCGCCTGGCGCATCCGTTCGGGCGGCATCACCTGGCCCTCGGGATTCGAAGGCGAACACAGGTACATGATCGATGTGCGGGCCAGCACCGCCTCGTCCAGCGTGTCGAGGTCGATGGCGAAATGAGGAAAACCCGTGTTCGACAGGTAGTGCGGTTCGGCACCCGCCATGATCGCCGC
>DAONCJ010000037.1:5286-13714 GCA_035401985.1 Burkholderiaceae bacterium
TGGGCGGCCACGGTCTGCGCAAGCAGTGCCGGGGGCGGATCCTGCGGTTCGCCGACATGCATCAGGATCGGCGCATGGCCGGGACTGGGCTTCAGATCGGCGATCAGCGCGTCGAGCCGGCGAAACGGCGACTCGAATCGGTCGATGCGTTCGTTCAGTTGCAGTGCCATGGACAGGGAGACCTCGAGAGGTTCAGGAAAGGGGGCCCGGACGCCAGTTGCCGTGGAAGCCCGCCGGCACCCGGCTGCTGAGGTGTGCCAGCGCGACCGGTCCCCGGGCGATGTCGGTGGCCTCGAAGACCGCGAGATCGGAGCGGTTCTCGGCGCCCCGGTGCAGCGCGCAGAGGATCCAGCCGTCGCCTTCGGCAGCCGTTTCGCTGCGGGGCACGAACACCGGCTCGCCGCAATGATCGCCCTCTGGGGGCATCCACTGGTGCGACTGGCCGCCGACCAGGTCGTAGTGCACCAGGCCGTCGGCCGTCGAGCGCCCGCGCCGCGAATCGGTCACATTGCCGCTGACGATCCAGCCATGGCGGTAGTCCGCCATGCAATGGCGCTCGTCGAAGCGCGGGAACTCGCCACCACGATCGTCGAGCTGGCGCTCGGCCACGCCGGCGCGGGCGCCTGACGGATCGATCGTCCAGCGGAAAAGGCGGGCAACAGGCGACTCGCGGCTGCTCGGCGAACCATCGTGCAGCGGAAACAGCGGCGCCACGTCGTACTTCATGACATCGAGCACGATCTGGCCGGCGGCATCCTCGAAGTGATTCATCGGATGGAAGACATAGCAGGGCGGCGCATCGACCCAGCGCGTCTGGCCGATGCCGCCGGCGCGCGGAATCAGCGCGATGCGCGTGCCCTTGTCGGGCTCCCAGGCATAAGGCGGGCGGCCGGAGAGCGCTCTTTCCATCGAGCCGGTCAGAGGGAACACCGGCAGGACGATCCAGTTCCGGGTGACGGCAAAGTCATGGATCATGCTGGCGTAGGGCAGCTCCAGCATGTCGGCGCGGGTGATGCGTCCTTCGCGGTCAGCCACCTGGATGCTCGCGAAGGGGCTGAACCGGCCGCGGGCGCTGTAGCCGAAGAACACCATCTCGCCGGTGACCGGATCGAACTTCGGATGCGCGGTGAAGGGCCCGTTCAGCGCATCGCCGAAGGTTTCGTAGCCCAGCGGATCGAGGGTGGCCGGATCGAGCGCGAACGGCGCATGCTGTTCCTCGAGCGCCAGCAGCCGTCCGCCGAACCAGACGATGTTGGTGTTGGCCACGGTGGAGTTCAGCGCAACGATCCGGGGATCGGAAAACGCCGGATTGCCGAAGGCGCCGGACAAGCCCTCGCCTTCCGCATTCTCGAGCAGCCACTTCGGGGTGCGCACCCAGCGGTTGCGATACGACACGCGGCCGTTTTCGACGTGGAACGCATGGATCATCCCGTCGCCCGCGAACCAGTGATACGGCCCGCGCGGCGCGAACTGCGGATTGGGCCCGTTGCGGTACAAGGTGCCGCACAGCCCTTCGGGGATCTCGCCGGTGACCGGCAGATTCGCGGCCTGCGCCTCGGTGTTGACGGGCCCGTGATAGCCGCGCAGGAACGGGTTGTCGGTCGGAAAGGGCTTGGACATCGGGAACCTTCAGCAGGAGTCGGAGTCGGAGAGCTGGCGCGCTGACTACAATACCCGATGACGGCCCGGCGCCGGCGCACTCGGGGCCGGCTTGCGCGGCCGCCATCCGACCGGAATGGACCTCAGCCATGCATGCCCCCTCTGCGATGCGCCTCACTCTCCTGCTCACCTCGCTGGCCTGCCTTTTCGGCGCCGCGCCCGCCCACGCGCAGAGCGCGCCGGCCCAGAAGCGCGGTGCGCTGCTCTACGACACCCACTGCATCGCCTGCCACACCACCGAAGTGCACTGGCGCGGCCGCAAGCTGGTCACCGACTGGCCCAGCCTGATGGTGCAGGTGCGCCGCTGGCAGTCGGTGCAGCAGCTGAACTGGAGCGACGAGGACATCGCCCAGGTGGCGCGGCACCTGAACGCCCGGTTCTACAAGGTCAAGGAAACCGGCGACAAAGGTGCGCCATCGGCCGCCGTCGGCGCGTCGCCCGGAGCGCGGGCTTGCGCCGCCACCGGCTTGGACATTGCCAGCACCAGCCGCTCGAACTCCTCCTCGATGTCCCGGGCGAGTTCGCCGATCTCGGTCACGGCGCGTGCGCACCCGACCAGGCCGAACTCGAGCTGGCCGTCGTAACTCTGGATCGTGATGTTCAGCGCAAGCCCATGGACGACGATCGACGTCGGGTTGTAGCGCACCATCCTCGCCCCCGCCAGATACAACGGGAACTGCGGACCCGGCACATTCGAGATCACCAGGTTGGCCACGACGGGAATGCGTTCGGCCAGCCGCGTGCGGCCGTACAGCCGGGCCGCGCGGCTCATCAGCCACGGCAGCCCCATCGAGGGGAAGTCGGTGGGCATCAGTGACTTCCAGCGCGTCAGCGACTGCTTCATCGCCGCACCGGCCTTCAGCTGGGCCAGGAAGCGCTGGCGGGGGTCGGCCACGTTCGTCGCCAGCGTCACCACCGTCATCGAGGCCTGGTTGTTCGAACGGGCATCGCCCTCCGGGCGCAGCGACACCGGGACCGCGGCCACCAGCGGTTTGCGGGGCAGCGCATCGCGACGCTGCAGGTAATGGCGCAGCGCACCGGCGCAGACGGCGAGCACGACATCGTTGAGACTGCCCTGGTGGGCCTTGCCCAGCGCACGGGCCAGCGGCAGCGAGAGCCGCGCCGGCGCGAACACGCGCGCCTGACCGATCGACCCGTTGAATACCGTGCGCGGCGCCAGCCCGATCGAAGTTCCGGCCAGTGTTTTTAGGTCGCGGCTGTGCGCGAGCTCCGCCGACTTTTCGCGCAGGCTGGCGGCCGCCGCACGGGCCAGACCGGGCGCGGTGCGCAGCAGCTGCGCAATCTGCGTCACCTGGTTGGACAGCATGCCGCCCACCATCTCGCCCAGGCCCAGCCGATACTGGCGTGGCGTCGCCGCTGCGGCCGCCGCCGGCCTGGGCTCCGGCGTCGGATCGAGGATGACCTGGGCGATCGCCACCGCGGCCTGGCCATCGACACCGGCGTGATGCAGGCGGGTGAACAGCCCGATCCGGCCCGGGGCCACGCCCTTGACGACGGTGAACTGCCACAGCGGGCGGCTGCGGTCGAGCGGCTCGGCATGGAGCCGCGCGACCACATCGGCGAAGGCCTCGTAACCGCCGGGCCTGGGCAGCCGAACTTCAGTGACGTGATAGTTCATGTCGACCTCGCACTCGACCCATGCCGGGTTGGCGAGGTTCAGAGGCATAGGCACCAGCCTGCGTGACAGCGCCGGCATGGCCGGCAGACGCTCGCGCAGATGACGGCGCAACCGGGCTGTCCAGTTGCCGCGATAGCCGGGCGGCAGCTCGAGGACATGGGCGGCGCCGACATGCATCGGCATCTCCGCCGTCTCGAGGTGCAGGAAGCTTGCATCAAGTCCTGACAGCTGCTGCATGGCCATCCTTCGCGTTTGGGAAATCCGCTGAGCCACCCCGCGGGCGGATGCGGCACGTCCATCGGCAGACGCTGCGCTACACGGCTGGCCGGGCAAGTGAATCGATGTGCTCGGCGAAAGTCTGCCAGAGCTGTGGTGGCAGGTCATGGCCCATGCCGTCGATCTCGTGCAGACGAGCCCCCGGGATGGCCCGCGCCAGCGCCCGTCCATGGGCGATCGGCACCAGCGGATCGGCCAGCCCGTGAATCACCTGCGCCGGCAGCCTGCAGCCGGCCAATGCGCTCGCGCGCCCCGGTGCGGCCAGGATCGCGATCAGCTGGCGTACCGTGCCCTGAGGGCGCCAGGCCCGCGCCAGCATCAGCTCCAGACGCGGCCGCATGAGTTCGGGCGACTGCACGAAGCCCGGACTGCCGATGGCGGAGAGCAGCTTGAGCAGATGCTCGACGAGCGCCGGCACGTCGCGCGGATCGGGCCGGCTGGTCGGTCCGCCCGGCCCGGGCAGACCGCGCACCGGCGGCGGCCGATTGAGCATCGCCGCCCGTGCCCGCGCGCTCGGCCCGGGAAGTCCGCGCTCCCCGGGCGAAGTCATCATCAGGGTGACGCTCAGCACGCGCTGTGGCGCAGCCAGAGCCATCAGCTGGGCGATCATGCCGCCCATCGAGGCGCCCACCACATGTGCAGCCGCGATGCCCAACGCATCCATGACGCCCAGCGTGTCGGCTGCCATGTCGTCCAGCGAGTAAGGCGCATACACCGGCAGATGAAACGCATGTCGCATGCCGGCCCAGGCGAGGCTGGGCACGCCGGCGGCATCGAAGCCCTGCGACAAGCCCGCATCGCGATTGTCCAGGCGGACCACCCGAAAGCCGCGTGCCACCAGCATCTGAACAAAGGGCTCGGGCCAGGCCACCAGCTGCATGCCCAATCCCATGATCAGCACGATCACCGGTCCGGCGGCCGGCCTCTGGTCGTCGACCTCGATCGACAGGCCGTTCGCACTGATCTGCATCGCCGGTCTGCTAGCCGAAACGGAACGCGGACTGCGTCACGTCCAGCACCTGGTCTTCGTAGATCTTGACGCCCCGGTCCTGGCCGGCCGCGCCGGCGGCGATCATCAGCGGCAGCAGATGTTCTTCGCGCGGATGCGCGAAGCGCGCGGCCGGTGCCTGCTGCCAGTCGGCCAGCCGCTGATTGCGCTGCTCGGGCTGCGCCGCGGTGACGGCATCGGTCAGCCAGGCATCGAACAGCCGGGATGGTTCGGTGCCCGCCGGACCCAAGGCGCGAAGGTTGTGAAAGCTCATGCCGGTGCCGATCACCAGCACCCCTTCATCGCGCAGGGGCTCCAGCGCACGGCCGGCGAGCAGATGCGCCCGGGGATCGAGGTCGGCGCGCAGCGACAGCTCGACGATCGGCACGTCGGCGTCCGGAAGCACCAGCATGAACGGAATGAACACACCGTGATCGAGACCTCGGGCGTCGTCGGTCTGCGTGGCGAATCCGGCGGCCTCCAGCAGACCGCGGACCCGCTCTGCAAGTGCCGGATCGCCGGCCACCGGATAGCTGAGCTGGTAGGTGTGCGGCGGAAATCCGTAATAGTCGAACAGCAGCGGCGGGCGGGCCGCCGTGTTCACCGCGAAGCCCGCTTCCTCCCAGTGACCCGACACGACCACCACAGCACGCGGGCGCTGCGCCAGCGTGCCGATCAGCCCGCGCAGCAGCGCTGCCATGCTGTCCCAGGTGCCCGCCGGCCCCCGGGGCCATTCCATGAAGAAGCAGGGACCGCCACCGTGCGGGACATAGAAGGTGGGCAGCCGGGCTGATGCGTTCGTCATAGTGTGTGTCCCTCGATGGGCCGATCAGACGGCCACGATAGGGATTCTGCGCCCTGCAGAACCGCTGTCACGGGCGCGCAGCTGACCGCAGCCCCCGTCGATGTCCTGCCCGGCCGACTGGCGCAGCTTGGTCAGCACGCCGCGTCGATGCAGCGATCGCGCGATCTCGGCGGCGCGCTCGACCGCCGGCCGGCGAAAGGGCAGGTCGGGCACGGTGTTGTACGGGATCATGTTCATCACCGCGTACTTGCCCGCCAGCAGGCGGACGATCCCGTCCAGTTCGTCTTCGCTGTCGTTGATGCCCTCGATCAGCGTCCACTGGTACTGGATCGGGTAACCGGTCTCGCGCGAATACCGGTCGCCCAGTTCAACCAGCTCGGCGGGGTCGATGCGCGGCGCGCGCGGCAGCAGCTCGGCGCGCAGATCCGCCCGCGTCGTGTGCAGCGACAGCGCCAGCGCCGGCTTGACCACGCCCTGCCCCAGTCGCTCGAACACGCGGCGGTCGCCCACGGTCGAGAAAACAAGATTTTTGTGGCCGATGCCGCCGGCGGTGCCAAGCAGCTCGATGGCCTCCAGTACGTTGTCGAGGTTGTGGGCGGGCTCGCCCATGCCCATGAAGACCACCTTGCGCACCGCCCGGCGTGTGCGGGCCAGCGCGACCTGCGCGACGATCTCGGCGCTGCCTACCTGGCGGATGAGGCCTTCGCGTCCGGTCATGCAGAACACACAGCCGACCGCGCAACCCACCTGCGTCGACACGCACAGACCGTCACGCGGCAGCAGCACGCTTTCGACCGACTGACCGTCGCCGAGCGCGACCAGCAGGCGTTCGGAGCCGTCCTCGGCCGGATGCGCCGTGCGCAGCGTCGCTAGCCCGGCCAGATCGGCCAGCAGCGCGGGCAGGTCTTCCCGCACCGCCAGCGGAAGGTAGTCCTCGGGCCGGTGGCGGCCGTGGTCGCTCGCGAGTTGCTGCGACCATAGCTGCAGCACCCAATGCTCATGGCCGGGTTTCGCGCCGCAGGCGCGCAGGCGGTCTCGGATGTGTTCGATGCGCATGGGTTGGCAGCGATTATAGTGGCGCGCTTGCGTACGCCCCGGGCAGTCCGGCGTCACACTGGAGACCCCATGACACCTCCCCGCCCCCATGTCGAGCTCTATTGGGACATCGGCAGCACCAATACCTACTTCGCGCTGAAGCTGATCGACCCGGTGCTTGCGCGCACCGGCGCGACGCTCGAACTGCATCCGTTCAACCTGGGCCCGATCTTCCGGCGCAACAACTATGTGGTGCTCGAGGAGCCGCCGGCGAAGCTCGCCAATCGCAAGCGCGACCTGGCGCGATGGGCGGTCCGCCACAACTTGCCGTTCAGGTTCCCTACCGTTTTCCCGATCAAGACCAGCCGCGTGCTGCGGGGCGCGCTGGCGATGCGCCGCTTCGGTCTCGAAAGGCCATTCATCGACAAGGTGTTTGCCGCCTACTGGGAGAATGACGACGCCTCGATCGCCGACTACGCGGGCCTGCGCCCGCTGGTCAACGCGCTGGGGGTCGACCCCGTTGAGTTCGAAGCCCTCAGCGAAAGCGCCGAGATCCGCCAGGCCCTGATCGACAGCACGGAACGCGGTCTGGCGCGCGGGGTGTTCGGTGTCCCCAGCCTGGTGGTCGGCGACGAGATTTTCTGGGGCAAGGACCGCATGGAGTTCGTCGAAGACGAACTGCTGCGCGAGAAGCCCTGAACCACCCAACGCAAGCCTGAAAGCAGCACCCCCATGACATTGCCCGTGAACCGCCTCTCGACCCGCACGGACCTGCCTCCCTCTCGAACCGCGACCCGCCTGGCCACCGCGCTGCTGCTGGGTGGCCTCGTCGGTCTGGGCGGCTGTGGCGTGATGGCCGCGCCCTGCCGTCTTGCCTCCACGGTCATCAAGATGGTGCCGGTCGTCGGTCACGCCGCCGCGCTGCCCACGGACGCCTGCGCCGCGGTGATCGATCCCTGAGGACGGTGCTCGTGCGTGCCACTTAAACGCGGCGACCGGTATGCTGGCGGACGGCCCACGCCGCCCATCCCACCGGAGAATCCCTCATGAGCACCCCCGACCAGCGCGCGATCGAACAGACCATCCAGACCTATTTCGACGGACTCTACGAAGGCGACGCCGACAAGCTGGGCAGTGTCTTCCACGAGAACAGCGCCCTCACCTGGGACCAGGACGGCAAGATCAGCGTGCTGCCCCGCGACGCCTGGCTGAAGATGGTCCGCGAACGGCCTTCCGCGAAATCCCAGAATCTCGCCCGCGACGACGGCATTCTCATTCTGGACCAATCGGGTCCCACGACGGCCTTCGTCAAGGTCAAGTGCCAAATCCCGCCGCGCTACTTCAACGACTACCTCAATCTTCTGAAGACCGGCGACAAGTGGCTGATCGTGCAGAAGATCTACGCGGTCCAGACGCGGTAATACCGCGCACTTTCAACATCCAAACCCGGAACGCTCCCCCTTGGCCCCTGTGGCAGACTCCCCGATCGGGCAAGTCGAATTTCACAAAGGGAGACATCGGATGAGCTGGCAACCGGAACTGGACGAACTGCAGCGGCGCGTGGCGCTCGCCCATCAGATGGGCGGAGCCGACAAGGTCAAGCGGCAGCATGACGCCGGCCGGCTCACGGTGCGCGAACGCATCGGCAAGCTGGTCGACCCGTCCAGTTTCCACGAGGTCGGCGCGATCGCCGGCATCGGCGAGTACGATGCGGTCGGCAAATTCGAAACCATGACGCCGGCCAACTGCGTCTTTGGACGCGGCAAGGTCGCGGGTCGCCCGGTGGTGGTGGTGGGCGACGACTTCACCGTGCGCGGCGGCTCGGCCGACGCTTCCATCAGCGCCAAGCCGCTGATGGCCGAGGAGATGGCCGCCGAGTACCGGCTGCCGATCGTGCGCATCATCGAAGGCTCGGGCGGCGGCGGTTCGGTCAAGACGATCGAAACCAAGGGCGCCTCGAACCTGCCCGGGGGCATCGGCGGCACACGGGCCTACCTGCTGATGACCGACAACCTGTCGCAGGTGC
>DAONCJ010000038.1:0-13649 GCA_035401985.1 Burkholderiaceae bacterium
ATGCGCAGGAGATCCAGTTCAACGACATCCGCACCACGCTGCAGGCGCTGATCGCCACCTACGACAACGCCAACAGCCTGCACACCAATGCCTTCGACGAGGCGATCACCACGCCCACCGAGGACAGCGTGCGCCGCGCGATGGCGATCCAGCTGATCATCAACCGCGAATGGGGACTGGCGAAGAACGAGAACCCGCTGCAGGGCAGCTTCGTCGTCGATGAGCTGACCGAACTGGTTGAAGAGGCTGTGCTGACCGAGTTCGAGCGGATCGCCGAGCGAGGCGGTGTGCTGGGCGCGATGGAGACCGGCTATCAGCGGGGCAAGATCCAGGACGAGAGCATGCATTACGAGATGCTCAAGCACACCGGCGAGTACCCGATCATCGGCGTGAACACCTTCCGCAACCCGAAGGGCGATCCGACACCCGAGACGCTGGAGCTGGCCCGTTCCACCGACGAGGAGAAGCAGTCGCAGCTCAAGCGTCTGGCGGACTTCCAGAGCCGGCATGCGCACGAAGCGCCCGAACTGCTGGCGCGCCTGAAGCGCACGGTGATCGAGAACGGCAATGTGTTCGCGGTGCTGATGGAGGCGGTGCGCTGCTGTTCGCTGGGCCAGATCACGACGGCGCTGTTCGAGGTGGGCGGACAGTACCGGCGCAGCATGTAGCACCTGGCGGGCCGGTCAATGCCGGTCCGCGCGCAGGGACGCCACACCGTGCCCGCACACCGTTTCGCACACCTGTCGTGGCGTCGCCGCGCAGCGATGGCGCTGATCGGCCTGGGCCTGCACGCCGGAAGCCAGGCGCAGCTGCCCTTCGCCGTTCCGCTTCCGGCCAGCATTCTGGTCGTGCCGCTGCTGCTTCTGCTCGGCGGGCTGGCGACGAATTTCTCGAAGCGCGATGCCAATCTTGTTCATGCGCTGACTGATGCCCATGACTGGGCGGGGCTCGAACGGCTGGCAACACAGCGGCTCGAGCAGCGCCCGCCGACTGCGCCGGCCGAGGAGGCGCGGAGCGGGCGCGCCGAACACTGGCTGGGGGTGCGCGCGCTGGCCCGACAGCGCCTCGGGCAATACGCAGGTGCTGTCGAAGACCACGAGGCGGCCCGGCGGCTCGGCGCCGAGGCATCGGCCGCTGCCGACTTCAACCGCGGGCTGTGCCTGATGGCGCTGGGACGCTGGGAAGCCGCCGCGCAGGCGATGCAGGCGGTGGCGCAAGCCACGCCCGAGGCCTGGGCGCCCTGGTACAGCCTGGGCGTGATACGGGCCCTCGAAGGCAACGCGTCCGGCGCGCAGCAGGCGCTTGGCGAACTGCGCGCCCGCAACCCGGGGCAAGCGGCAGCCTATGAGCATGATTTCCTGCGGGTGCCGGGCGCGGCGGCCACACTGATTGCAGGACCGGGAGCGCCAGGCGACAACACCATCTCGATCGCAGGGCGTGTGCTGACGCTGCCTTCGCAGCACTGGCAGCCTCTCTCGACGGTGTCCTCGACAGTCACCGGCGGGACCCACCCGCAGCAGCCCCATCTGATGATGACGCCAGTGACTGCGCTGACGGCATCTGCCATCGCCATCGACGAGGCGCGGCTGATGGGCGCGGTCCGCGCGACTCTGAATCGCCCCGTTTCGCTGGGCATCAGCACCTGGAACGTCGACCGCTGCGCTGCATCGGATGCGATTCACCTCGATCGCTTCGCGGGGCGCTTCGACACGCCCGAGTGCCTGTCCGTGCGACGGGTCGCCAGCGTGCTGCCGGCCACTCATGGCGCGTTCGGGCAGGCGATATCCGGCGCGGTGGAACGCGGGGCCGCGCCCGAACCCGACTACTTCGAGTTCCACTACTCGCTCTATGGCATCGACCGCTTCGTGCGCATCGACCTGCTGCTGCCGGTGCGCGCCTTTGCGGGCGACCTGGTAGCGATCGACTGGGCCCAGACCCTGGCCAGCGCGATGCGCCCGCTGGTCAACCAGGGCGCATCGGCCGCGACGGTCCCGACGCCGGGCCGATGGCCGACGCCGCCTGAGGGGGCGCGTTGAGACTCGGCGCCGAAGTCCGGAACCGGTCACGGGCACAGCGCTGCCGCCGGCGGGTGCTCTACACTTCAACCGACCGGGCTCGCCCCGATGACCGTTCCCACCACTCGAAACCCCACCGGAAAATTGCGCATGGACACCCAGGACATCAAGGCCATCGAAGAGGCCGACGCGCGTCGCGCCAAGGCAACGATCGACAAGGACACCGCCACCCTGCAGACGCTGCTGGGCGACGACCTGCTCTACGTGCACGGCAGCGGCACCTCCGAGACCAAGGAGCAGTACATCGGCCTGATCGCCTCCAGGCACTACGACTACCGCTCCCTCACACAGATCCGCCGCTCGATGCGCGGCTACGGCGACCTGGTGCTGGTCGACGGCGACGTCCGCATCCAGGTGGTGGTGCCCACAGGCGAGCGCAATTTCGTCAGCCGCTATCTGCAGGCCTGGGCGAAGCGCGACGGCCGCTGGCAGATGGTGTCCTGGCAGTCGACGCCGCTGCCGGCCGCCTGAACATCGTGGCCACCGACGCCAGCCTGTCGCCCACCGCCGGCCGCTCGCGCTATCTGTCGAGCGGGCCGGGGCCGTTCTGGACCCGCCTGCCCGACTGGGGCGACGCGCGCACGATGCAGGCGGGCGATGCGCTGGTGCTGCTGCGCCATGACGACTGCATGGCGGTGCTGCGCGATCCGCGCTTCACGCAATGGAACATGGCGCAGGTCGAGCGCAATCCCGAGATCGACCCGCGCTTCGTGGCGCGCCGGCGCCAGGCCTTCCTCAGCATGGAAGGCGCCGATCATCAGCGGCTGCGGCGCCTGGCAATGGTGGCCTTGTCGCCGACCGAGATCGCCCGCCATCGCGCCCGCATGCGCTCGATCATGGACCGCCTGATCGACCGCGTGCTGCCGGCCGGCCGCATGGAGGCCGTCGGCGAGGTGATCCACCACTACCCGCTGCCGGTCATCTGCGGCGTGCTGGGCGTGCCCGACGAGGACATCCCCTTCTTCGCAGCCACGGCCACCGACTGGGTGAAGTGGATGTGGGGCGGCCCGTCCGCCGTGCCGGCTGCACTGGCTGCGCACGACGCGATGGATGCCTACATGACCGGGCTGATCGCACGCCGCGAACAGCAGCTCGGCGATGACGTCATCAGCGGCCTGATCCGTGCCGAACTCGAGGGCGAGCGCCTGAGCCGCGACGAGGTGGTCCACACCGCGGCCTCGCTGATCGTGCCCGGCCTGGACACCACCTTCTCGACACTCGGCTCGGCGCTGTATCTGTTCACGCAGCATCCCGAGCAGTGGGAGCGGCTGACCCATGAGCCCGATCTGCTGCCCGGCGCCGTCGAGGAAGTGCTGCGCTTCGCCCCCGTGGGCCCGACGCTGGAGCGCATCGCGACCGAGGACTCGGTCGTCAATGGCCTCGAGCTGCCCCGCGACACGCACGTGGTTCTGGCACTGGCCAGCGTTAACCGCGATCCGGCGCTTTTCCCCGACCCGCACCGATTCGACATCGCGCGCGCACCGCAGCGTCTGCACATGACTTTCGGTGGCGGACGCCACACCTGCCTGGGCCTGCACATGGCACGGGCCGAACTGCAGGAAGCGCTCGGCTGCCTGTCGCGCAGGCTCACGAACATCCAGCTCGACGGCGATGTCACCTGGAGTGCGCCGCTGGGCTTCCAGGGCCCGCGCTCGATGCCCGTGCGCTTCGAAGCGCGCTCTGCCAACTGACCCATCGCCCCAGGAATTCGCCCATGAAACCGGTATCGGACAGCAGCACGCCCCGCGACGATCAGCATGAAAGGGACGGCACGCTGGCCGGCGTGCGCGTGCTCGAATTCTGCGCACTGATCGCCGGACCTTCGTCGGCCAAGTACCTCGCCGACCACGGCGCCGAGGTCATCAAGATCGAGCGCTTCCCTGACGGCGATGTGTCGCGCGTGACCAATCGCCTGGCCCCGGGCCGCAGCGCGATGTTCGCGCAGCACAACGTGGGCAAGAAGGGTCTTTGCATCGACCTGACCAAGCCCGAGGGACTGGCCATCGCGAAGGATCTGGTGCGCCAGTCCGACGTGGTGATCGAGGCGTTCACGCCAGGCGTGATGGCCAAGCTCGGTCTGGGCTACGAGGACCTCAAGGCCCTGAACCCGCGGATCATCCTGTGCTCGATCAGCGGCTTCGGCCAGAGCGGCACCAACGCGATGCGTCCCGGCTATGCGCACATCGCCCACTCGATGACCGGCTGGCTGGCCATGCAGTTCCTGCACCGCGATCCGCCGGAGCGCCCGCGCGGCCCCGGCATCGCGGTGGCCGATGTGGTCACCGGCATCACCGCCTTCGGCGCCATCTGTGCCGCGTTGTTCAAGCGCGAGCGCACCGGCCGCGGCGAACGGATCGACGTGGCGCTGTTCGACTCGCTGTTTGCGGCCAACGACGAAACGCTGCAGCGCTGCCTGATCGACGGCGTGGTGAACCCCGGCTACCACCCGGTGCATCAGACGCGCGACGGCTATGTCACCGCCAACATCGGGCCCGACTTCCGGGCGTGGCAGAACATCTGCCGCGCCATGGGCCGCCCCGAACTGCTCGACGACCCGCGCTTTTCAACACTGCCCGCGGTGCAGGAGAACCGTGTCGCGGCGACTGCGCTGCTGACCGACTGGCTGGCCACGCTCACCAGCGACGAGGCCGACCGGATCCTGACCGAACACCATGTGGTGGTCGGTGTGCTGAAGACCGTGCCGCAGGCGGTCAGGCAGCCGCAGGTGCTCGAGCGTCAGATGATCGTGCCGGTCGACGATCCGGTGCTGGGCACCATCGACGTGATCAATGCCGCACCCAAGTTCGCCGACGCGCGGGTCGGTGTGCGCGGCCCGGCGCCCACGCTGGGGCAGCACAACACCAGCGTGCTGCGCGAACTGCTCGGCTACGACGAAGCCGCGATCGCCGCGCTGACGGCCAGCGGCGTGCTGCGCCAGGAAACGCTCTGAACAACCCGGGGAACTCGACCATGGATGACGCCCTCGCCACCGAAGTGATGCAGCGCTTCGGCAAGGCCTTCTTCAAGAAAGATCCCACGCTGCTCGCGCAGGCCATCACGGCGGATGCGCAGTGGCTGTTTGCCATCGGCTCGGACGGCCCCGACGGTCGCGTGCGCACAGGCGTCGAAGGTTTCCTGCAGGGCGCGCGCGAAAACGAGGCGCTGTTCGAACGGCTGCGCTTCGACGACGTGCAATGCCGCGGCTTCGGGGAGGATCAGATCGTGATGACCTATCTGCTCGATGGCCAGTGGCGCGGCGGCGCGCCGTTCTCGCTGCGCGGAGTCGAACTGATCACCGTGCGCGACGGCAGGCTGTCGCGCAAGGATGTCTTCTGGAAGCAGCTCCGGGCGGACTGACCCGCGATTGCCGACATCGGCTGCCTCCCGGGCCGTCTGCCACCCTCACCCGCCGCCGCCGGGTCGCCCACCGTCGGACATCACCCCGCCATCGCCCGCTCGAGCAGTGTCTCGGGCTTGCCGCGCCCTGCCCGGCCGGCCAGCGTCAGCGTCGGACGGGCGCTGAGCATTTCCGCGGTGGCCGCACGAAGAGCCGCTTCGTCGATCGCCAGCGTCTGCGCCAGGCGCTCGCCCGGCAGCACGATGCGGTCGTGCATCAGCAGATCGCGGCCCAGCCATTCGGCCAGCGATGCCGGCCGCTCGAGGCTGCGCGCCAGGCGCATCGCCTGCTGATTGCGGCTGCGCTCGACATCGTCGGCGTCGATGCGGCTGGCCGCCGAGTTCACCACTTCGAGCGTCACGTGCAGCAGTTCGCGCAGGTTGCGCGGCGACACGCCCGCCGTCACCTGCAGCAGGCCGCCATCCTCGAGGCCATCGGTCCAGGCATCGATCTGATAGGCCAGGCCGCGCTGCTCGCGCACCGCCTGGAACAGCGGCGAGGACATGCCTCCGCCAAGCAGCTCGCCCAGCAGCTCGTAAGTCGCATGGCGCGGATCGGTGCGGCCGGGAATCGGCCAGCCCAGCACCACCGAGGTCTGCTCGGTGTCGTCGTCCAGATGCTTGAATCCCCCGACGTAGCGGGCAGGCACCCGCGGCAGCAGGTCACCAGCGGGCAGATGACCGAAGCGCTGCTCGACCATCGCCACGAAGCGCTCATGGTCCACCCCGCCCACACCGGTGATCACCATGTTGGTGGCGGTGCAGTGGCGGTGCTGATGCGCGAGCAGGTCGTCGCGGGTGATGCGACGCACGTTGCGCGCGCTGCCCATGATCGGCCGACCCAGCGGCTGGCGCGCGAAGGCCAGCGCATCGAACGCGTCCTGCGCGACGGATTCGGGATCGTCGGCGGCGTCGCCGAGCTCCTGCAGGATCACCCGGCGCTCGCGTTCGATCTCTTCGGCCGGAAACACCGAGCGGGTCAGCACATCGGCCAGCACATCGAGTGCGGTGTCGGCGTGCTCGGCCAGCATCACCGTCTCGCAGGCCGTGTGGTCCTTCGCGGTGTAGGCGTTGATGGTGCCGCCGACGCGCTCGATCTCGAGCGTGATCGCACGGGCGTCGCGCTGCTCGGTCCCTTTGAAGACCATGTGCTCGAAGAAGTGCGACAGGCCGTTGAGCTGGGCTGGCTCGTCGCGCGAGCCGACCCGCAGATAGGCGCTGATTGCGACGGTACGAAAGCCAGGCATCAGCGCGGTTGCGATCCGCAGGCCGTTGGGCAGCGTGGTGGTGCGAACGTCGGGATCGATGCTCATCGCAGCGGCCACCCGCCGGCTTCATGGGCCGGCGAGTCGAGGGTTTCAGCAGGAAAGGCGCCGTTCAAGCCGGCGTCTTGGATCGATACGGTCATGCGGGGGAATCTCCGGAATCGCAGGTCCGTGCGCCACGCGCACCGCCCGCCAGCCCTGATCGTCTCATGACCGGCGCGCGGCGCGCCGCGAGAACCCGACTCGCCACTGAGCGATATCAATGCCGCTCGAGCGTCGCGGTGACAGAATGCCTTTTCTGGTCGGCCTGGCCGGCCGCCATTTCCAGGCTCTGCCATGCGCCAACGTTCCATGCCGGCCGCACGCGCGATCGCCGCAGCAACTGCCACAGTCCCCGCCACTGCCGCTCCTGCCGCCGCACTCGCCGCTGCCAACGCCCCCTCCGTCGCACCCGCCACCGCACCGCAGACCGCAGGCGCCACGGCGAGCGCCGTGGCGCCCGATCTGCTGTCGCCTCTGCCCGCAGCGGCGCGCGATGCCGGAGCACCACGGCCGCTGGTCGGTCTGCCGCTGGAGCGCGACTCCTACGCTGCCACGGCCCTGTGGGACATCATCGACCGCAGCGCCCATGCCGCCACCGCCCGCGTCACCGGCGGCGTTTCGCCGGCCGCGCTGGTCCAGGCCTGGATGGACTGGGCAATCCACCTGGCCTCCTCCCCGGGCAAGCAGATGCTGCTGGCCCACAAGGCGACGCGCAAGGCGCAGCGGTTCACCCGCTATGCGATGACCTGTGCGCTGGCCGACACGCAGGGCGGCAAGAGCGGCCCTGCGCTGTGCATCGAGCCGCTGGCGCAGGACAAGCGCTTCGTCTCGGAAGGCTGGTCGAAGTGGCCGTTCAACCTGATTCATCAGGGCTTTCTGCTGAATCAGCAGCTCTGGCACAACGCCACGACCGACGTGCGGGGCGTGACGCCGCAGCACGAGAACCTGGTCCAGTTCGCCGCCCGCCAGATGCTGGACGTGTTCTCGCCGTCGAATTTCCTGCTGACCAATCCCGATGTGCTGAACAAGACGATGGCGTCTGGCGGAGCGAACCTGGTCGCCGGCATGCAGAACCTGCTCGAGGACCTGCGCGATCAGGCCACGGGCCGCAAGCCCGCGGGCACCGAGGCGTTCGTGCCGGGTCGCGAGGTCGCCATCACCCCGGGCAAGGTCGTCTACCGCAACCAGCTGATCGAGCTGATCCAGTATTCGCCCGCCACCGACCAGGTGCGGCCCGAGCCGATCCTCATCGTGCCGGCCTGGATCATGAAGTACTACATTCTCGATCTCAGCCCGCGCAATTCGCTGGTGCGCTACCTGACACAGCAAGGGTTCACTGTCTTCATGATCTCCTGGCGCAATCCGCACTCCGGGGAGCGCGACCTGGGAATGGACGACTACCGGCAGTCCGGCGTGATGGCGGCGCTGGACGCCATCTCGGCCATCGTGCCGGGACGCCGCATTCATGCGACCGGGTACTGCCTGGGCGGGACCCTGCTGTCGATCGCGGCAGCCGCGATGGCGCGTGACGGCGATACGCGCCTCGCCTCGATGTCGATGTTCGCCGCCCAGACCGACTTCAAGGAGGCCGGCGAGCTGACCCTGTTCATCGACGAAAGCCAGCTCAGCTTTCTCGAGGACATGATGTGGGAACGCGGCTACCTGGACTCGGGACAGATGGCCGGCGCCTTTCAGACGCTGCGCTCCAACGACCTGATCTGGTCACGGATGATCCGCGAGTACCTGATGGGCGAGCGTCCCGGGCTCAATGACCTGATGGCCTGGAACGCAGACGCCACCCGGATGCCCTATCGGATGCACAGCGAATACCTGCGCCAGCTGTTCCTGAACAACGACCTGTCCGAGGGCCGGTTCCGCGTCGGCGGGCGGCCCATCGCACTGAGCGACCTGCGCGCGCCGATCTTCGCGGTGGGCACCGAGCAGGACCATGTGGCGCCCTGGCGCTCGGCCTTCAAGATTCATCTTCTCACCGACGCTGACATCACCTTCGTGCTGACCGTCGGCGGCCACAACGCCGGCATCGTCTCCGAACCGGGGCATCGCCGTCGCGCCTTCCGGGTGCTCGAAAGGAAGGGCGGCGACAACTACCGCGACCCCGACGCCTGGCTCGACGCCGCGGAGCAGAAGGAAGGTTCATGGTGGCCCGAATGGGTGGCGTGGCTGGAGCAGCGCTCAGGCAAACCCACATCACCGCCGGCGATGGGCGCGCCGTCCAAAGGCTACGCCCCCTTGTGCGATGCGCCGGGAACGTATGTGATGCAGACCTGAGGCGCAGACCCTCTGCGCCCTGTCACTGCACCGAAAGGCAGAACCGATGGCGGCTTATGTGATCTTCGACGTCGATATCCGCGACATGAACCAGTATCAGGCGTTCATGACGGGCGTCAAACCTGCCATCGAAGCGGCCGGAGGCAAGTACCTCGCGCGGGGCGGCGCGCACAAGGTCTACGAAGGAGACTGGGAACCGAGGCGCATCGTGCTGTTCGAGTTCCCTTCGGTCGCGGACTTCGAGGCGGTCTACAACGGCGACGTCTACCGCGGCCTGAAGCCGATCCGCGACGCCTGCAGTTCGGCCCGGCTGGTCTCGGTCGAAGGGCTGTAAATCAGGCCTGCGCGCGCGGCACGATCCGCACGCCGCAGAGCATGAACCCGTCACCCTCGATCGCGCAGCCGCGCGCTCTGGCGGCCGCCATCACGGCGGCCGGATCAGCCACATCGACATGCACGGCAGACAGCCGCTCCGGCGTGCCGGCCGTCGCCGCGACAAAGCTGACCGCGCCCTGCTCGAAGCGCAGCGCCGGCCGCCCGCTGGCGTCTGTCCCCACAGGCCGGTCGGCAATGCGCCCCCAATGGCGCGCGATGTCCTCCGGATCGGGACTTTCCACCTCGATCATCGGCATGCCGCGCACGCGGTCCAGGCGCTGCGCCTGACGCCAGTGCTCACCGGCCGGGTGATACGGCCCGTCGATGTCCTGCGCACCGTCGGTGCGGTCGAATTCAAGCATCGTCGCCCGGCAGTCGCGCGGATGCAGCTGGATGCCCCAGTAGCCCGGATAGTCGAGCAGATTGGCCACCCGCACGCCCAGTGTCCGCACCAGCTCGCGGCGCCGCTCGGGATCGGTGCAATCGAAGATCGCCATGTAGCCGCCGCGTCCGCCCGAGCGCTCGATGAAGCGGCCGGCTGTCGTGCCCTCGCGGGTCGGCGCGACGATCTCCAGGAACTGATGGCCGAAGACGAACAGCGCGTTGACCAGGCCGTACTTGGCCACGGCCGGATCGCGGAAACAGACCTCCAGGCCGAAGATGGCGCGCACCGCGTCCACCGCCGGTTCGAGATCGGGCGCCACCAGGCAGATCTGGCGCAGGCGAAGGTAGTCGCCCGCCTGCTGGCCGGTCGAGGAAGGGGCGGCTTGGCCGGTGCTCATGAGAGGCTCCTTGTCGGAAGGACAGTGAAACTGCAGTTTAGGAGCCTGCTGGCGGAACGCATCGCCGCCAGGGTCGGATTCCGGTTCATTTGCCGGCCGCGCCGGCAGCGACCTGATTGATCCCGGACTTCGGCCCTCGGCGCAGTGCCGATGCGCGGTGCGACAATCGTCCGCACACCGATCCACATCCACCCCTTCGCACTGAAAGGCAGCGCCCGATGAAGCTCAACGGCAAGACCATCATCATCACCGGAGCGGCCAGCGGCATCGGCCGCGCGCTCGCCCTGCGCTTTGCGCGCGAAAACCCGCGGGGCCTGGTGCTGGCCGATCTGCCCGCGCAGCAGGGCGGACTCGATTCACTGGTTGCCGATCTCGCGGCCGGCGCCGCCGGTTCGCGCGGGGCGGTCGCGGCGCTGGCCGTGCCGACCGACGTGTCGAAGGAGAGCGAGGTCACCGCCCTGGTTGCCGCGGCCAGGGCACGCTTCGGCGCGATCGACGTATTCTGCTCCAACGCCGGCATCATCCGCGACGGCGACGAGACGGCGCCCGATGCGCAGTGGAGCCTGAACTGGCAGGTGCATGTGATGGCGCATGTGTATGCCGCACGCGCCGTGGTGCCCGCGATGAAGGCGGGCGGCGGCGGATACCTGATGAACACCGCATCGGCTGCGGGCCTGCTGACCTCGCTGCCCTCGGCGAGCTATGCGGTCACCAAGCACGCGGCGGTGGCGCTGGCCGAGTGGCTGGCGATCACCCACGGCAACGATGGCATCAAGGTGTCCGTGCTGTGCCCGCAGGCGGTCGACACGCCGCTGATCGCCGGCCGTGCGGGTTCGTCCGCTGCGCGCAATGACGGCGTGATCTCGGCCGACGAACTGGCCGACTGCGTGGTGGCAGGGATGGACGCCGAGAGCTTCCTGATCCTGCCGCATCCGCAGGTGCTCGAATACTTCCAGCGCAAGGCCAACGGCTATGACCGCTGGCTGAGCGGCATGCGGCGCTTCGCGGCCTCGCTGGGCCTGGGCAAGGCGAAATGAGCCGCCGGCTGTTCACCGCCTGCCTGGGCACCGAGACCAATTCGTTCTCGCCGATCCCCACAGGTCTGGGCCTTTTTGCCCAGACGATGCTGGTGCGCAACGGCCAGTTCGGCACCGTCTCCAACCTGTTCGCGCTGCCGCTGCATCTGTGGCGCGAGCGCGCAGCGACGCGTGGCTGGACCGTCATCGAAGGCGTGGCGGCCTTTGCCGCGCCGGCCGGTGACACCACCCGCGCCGCCTATGAAACCTTGCGCGACGAGATCGTCGGCGGCCTGCGCGCCGCATTGCCGGTCGATGCGGTGATGCTCAACCTGCATGGCGCGATGATCGCCGACGGCTATCCGGATGCCGAAGGCGACCTGATGGCCGCCGTGCGCGCCGTGGTCGGGCCGACGGTGCCGATCGTGGGCGAACTCGATCTGCACTGCCACCTGACGCGCCTGAAGGTGGACAGCGCCGACGCGCTGGTGATCTTCAAGGAGTATCCGCACGTCGACGTCCGCGAGCGTGCGGCCGAGGTGTTTTCGCTGCTCGAGCGCATGCTCGACGATGGCCTCAAGCCCGTGATGGCGATGCACGACTGCCGGATGCTGGGCTTTTATCCGACCACCCGCGAGCCGATGCTGGGCATCGTCCAGGAGATGCATCGGCTCGAACGCGAGCCGGGCATCCTGTCGGTATCACTGGCCCACGGATTTCCGTGGGGAGACACGCCCGAGGTCGGCACGCGGGTGCTGGTCGTCACCGACAACGATCCCGCGCTTGCGGCACGCACGGCGCGCGCGCTGGGCGATCGCATCTGGGCAGCACGCGACCAGATGGTGCCGCCGCTGTACAGCATCGATCAGGCGATCGATCACGTGCTCGGCGCAGCGCCAAACGACAAGCCCTTCGTGCTCGCCGACACGGCGGACAACGCCGGCATCGGCGCCTGCGGCGATTCCACCTTTCTGCTGGCGCGGCTGATCGAGCGCGGCGTCGGCGGCGTGGCCCTGTCGCCGCTGTGGGACCCGGGCGCGACGGCACTGGCGCACGACGCGGGGGTGGGCGCCCGATTGTCGATGCGCATCGGCGGCAAGCTCGGCCCCGCCTCGGGGCCGCCGCTGGACCTCTCGGTCCGAGTCATGGGACTGGCCCGGAACGCCGTGCAGCCCTTCGGTGGCGCGATGGCGCCGCTGGGCGACGTGGCCTGGTTGCGGGTCGGCGTGGGATCGGGCGCGAATCGCGATCAGCCGACGGACGCTGAGTCGATCGACATCGTGGTGAATCAGTCGCGGATCCAGAGCTTCGACCCGGCGTGCTTCAGTCAGGCGGGCATCGATCCGTCGCGCTATCGGGCGCTGGTGGTGAAGTCGACCCAGCACTTCCATGCCGGATTCGCCCCGATCGCGCGCGAGATCCTGTATTTGTCAGCCCCCGGCACGGGTTCGATGAACTTCGAGTCGCTGCCCCACACGCGTGTGACGCAGCCCTTGTGGCCGAGGGTGGCGAACCCGCACGCGGGGTGATCGCGCCGCGCGCGCCGCCTCAGGCGGTGCGCGCCGGAATGCGCACTTTCATGTTGACGAAGCCGTGCACGAAATTGGACAGCGTGCGCTTGGGCTCGCCGATCACTTCGATGACCGGGAAGCGCTTGAGTATTTCTTCCCAGAGGATGCGAAGCTGCATCTCGCCCAGCCGGTTGCCCACGCAGCGGTGAATGCCGAAGCCGAACGACAGGTGCTGGCGCGGCCGCGCGCGGTCAACGATGAACTGGTCGGCGTTCTCGATGGCCTCGGCGTCCCGGTTGCCGGACAAGTACCACATGACCACCCGGTCGCCCTTGCGGATCTGCTTGCCGTTCAGCGTGTAGTCCTGGATGGCGGTACGGCGCATGTGCGCCAGTGGCGTCTGCCAGCGGATGATCTCGGGCACCAGGCTCGCGACCAGCGCCGGATTGTCGCGCAGCTTCTGGTACTCGGACGGATTGCGGTTAAGGGCCAGCAGCCCGCCAGTCATCGAATTGCGCGTGGTGTCGTTGCCGCCGACGATCAGCAGCAGCAGATTGCCCAGGAACTCGTCGGGCGTCATGTTGCGCGTGGCCGGTGAGTGCGCCAGCATCGACACCAGATCGTTGCGCGGCGGCGCATTGACGCGTTCGTTCCAGAGCCGGGTGAAATACACCAGGCACTTCTGCAGCTCTTCGGCCCGCTGCTCGTAGGACGTGACCGCGCCCTTCATCTTGGGGTGGCCGGTCGAGATGTCGGACCACCAGGTGAGCAGGTGCCGCTCTTCGAAGGGGAAGTCGAACAGCGTGGCCAGCATCTGCGTGGTCAGTTCGATCGACACCCGCTGGACCCAGTCGAACTCCTCGCCGATCGGCAGGCCGTCGAGGATCGCCCCGGCCCG
>DAONCJ010000039.1:0-13587 GCA_035401985.1 Burkholderiaceae bacterium
CGGCGGCCGTTTGCCGATCACGCATCAGCGCACGGTCTTGCGCATCCAGATGAAGTCGCCCCCGGCGGCCCAGCCTGGCGGCTTCTCGATCAACAATCCGCCGCGGATCGCGCTCGACTTTCCGAACACCGAAAACAAGGCCGGGCAGTCGAGCGTCGACCTGCCGCAGGGCGATGTCCGCAACGTGGCCATCGTCGGCGCCGGCGGACGGGCTCGGGTGGTTCTGAACCTGAAGCGCCCGCTGACCTACACCACCAGCATCGAGGGCAACACGGTGCTGGTCTCGCTGACTCCGGTGGCTATCGAGGGGACCAATTCGGCGGCTCCCGCCACCAGCTTCTCGGCGATCCGCTCCGAATCGAACGCCACCTTTGCGCTGCGCGACATCGACTTCCGTCGCGGCCGTGACGGCGAAGGCCGCGTGGTCGTCGACCTGTCCGCGCCGGGCGTGGGCGTCGACATCCGCCAGCAGGGCCAGACCCTCGTGGTCGACTTCCTGAAGTCGCGCCTGCCGGACAACCTGCGCAAGCGTCTCGATGTGGCGGACTTCGGCACGCCCATCAAGGTGGTGCGAGTGACGCAGGTCGGCGACAACACGCGTCTGGTGATCGAGCCGCAGGGCACCTGGGAGCACAACGCTTACCAGAGCGAGAACCAGTTCGTGGTCGAGGTCAAGCCGGTGCGCGAGGATCCGAACAAGCTGGGCGGACGCCAGGGCTATCGCGGTGACCGGCTGTCGCTGAACTTCCAGAACGTCGATGTGCGCGCCCTGCTGCAGGTGATCGCCGACTTCACGAACCTGAACATCGTCACCAGCGATTCCGTCGCGGGCAGCCTGACGCTGCGCCTGAAGGATGTGCCCTGGGACCAGGCACTGGACATCGTGCTGCAGTCCAAGGCGCTCGACATGCGCAAGAGCGGCAATGTCATCCTGATCGCCCCGCGCGAGGAGCTCGCCACCAAGGAGAAGCTCGAGCTCGAGGCACGCCAGCAGATCTCCGAGATCGAGCCGGTCCGCACCGAGATCTTCCAGCTCAATTACCAGAAGGCGGAAGCCATCGCCAAGCTGCTGTCCGACGAGAAGCAGCGCGTGCTCTCCAAGCGTGGCAGCGCGGTGTTCGATGCCCGCACCAACAAGCTGTTCATCCAGGACACGCCGTCGCGTCTGGAGGAAGTGCGCAAGCTGATCACCCAGATCGACATCACCGTGCGCCAGGTGCTGATCGAGGCGCGCATCGTCGAAGCCGACGACCGTTTCTCGCGGAACCTGGGCGCCAAGCTGGGCTACAACGACATCTCGTCGACGATCTATCGCACGGTCGGCGCCACCGACCCGGTCACGGGTGCGGTCACCGCGCTGAACGTGCCGGTTTATGGCTCCGGCCAGAAGCTGCTTGGCGCCTACAGCACGGTCTCGGGCAACCTGCGCGGCGTGCAGGACCTGTCGTCGCAGAACGGCAGCGACTTGTCGGGTCTGAACGCGGCAGGCCTGGGCCGTCTCACGGCGGCGGACAACACCAACTTCATCAACCTGCCCGCTCCCAGCGTCGGCGGCTTCAATCCGGCCACCTTCGCGATCAGCCTGTTCGGCTCCAAGCTGACCCGGTTCCTGAACCTCGAACTGTCGGCACTCGAGGCCGACCAGCGCGGCAAGGTGATCTCCAGCCCGCGGGTGCTGACTGCCGACCAGCACAAGGCGATGATCGAGCAGGGCACCGAGCTTCCGTTCCAGCAGGCCACCTCGAGCGGCGCCACCGCGATCCAGTTCCGCAAGGCCAGCCTTCGTCTGGAAGTCACCCCGCAGATCACGCCGGAAGGCAATGTGATCCTCGAGGTGGCGGTGAACCGTGACCAGGTCGGTCAGCTCACCCCGGCCGGTTTCGCGATCGACACCCGCGCGGTGCGCACCCAGGTGCTGGTCGAGAACGGCGGCACCGTCGTCATCGGCGGCATCTACGAGCAGTTCGAACGCAACCAGACGAACAAGGTTCCGTTCCTCGGCGACCTGCCCGTCGTCGGCAACGCCTTCAAGAACAACCTTCGGCGCAACGACCGCACCGAACTGCTGGTCTTCCTCACGCCGCGTGTCATCACCGACACCGCGATGACGCGCTGAGCAGCGACTCTGTCAATCGGTCCCCAGCCCCTGCGACCCCCAAGATTCGGACGAGATTCATGAACGACCACAAGATTTCCAAGCGACTGATGCGATGGATCACCCTGGGCGCAGGGCTGCTGACAGCGGCCTTCGTGGCCGGCTGCGGCGGCGGCGGGGCGGGTGCCCAGAGCGGCGGCGGCAGCGGCGGCACCAGTTCCACCGACCCCGCGTCGATGCAGCTCACCACCAGCGTGCCCTCGATCGGTTCGGATGGCCGCACCAGCGCCACCATCAGCGCCATCGTCAAGGATTCGGCCAATCGCACGATGGCCAACCAGCAGGTCGAGTTCTCGACCACCGACACCGGCGCGCGCCTGCAGATCGTCAGTGCGCGGACCGATGTCAGCGGTGTGGCGAGCGCCACGCTGTCGATCGCCGACCCCTCGAACCGGATCATCCGTGTCCATGCGACCAGCGGTTCGCTGGCGCAGTCCGTGACGGTCGCGGTGATCGGCACCCAGCTCACGCTGAACGGGCCGACCAATCTGGTGGCCGGTGCTGCCAACGAGTACACCGTCGGTCTGCGCGACTCGGCAGGCAACGTGATCGCGGCCAAGCCGATCGCGGTCTCTTCGTCCGCCGGCAATACCGTGTCGGCGCCGATCGTCACGACCGATGGCGCCGGCCAGGCCCGCTTCCAGGTCACAGGCATTAAGGCTGGCGGCGACACGCTGACCGTGGCGGCGCTGGGCGCCACCGCCTCGGTGCCGATCCAGATCTCGGCCACCCAGCTGACCTTCTCGACGCCTTCGTCCGGCCTCGAGATCGCGGTTGCGACCTCGCAGACAGTCACCGTCAACTACCTGCTCAACGGCGCACCGCAGGTGGGGCAGAACATCGAATTCCTGACCACCCGCGGTACGCTGAGCGCGACCACGGCGGTCACCGATGCGTCGGGCAATGCCTCGGTCGTGCTCACCTCCCCGACAGCGGGTGCAGCGACGATCACCGCGCGCGCCGGCAATGTCACCAGCGGCCAGCGGGTCGAGTTCGTCAGCCGCACGCCGGCCAAGATCAACCTGCAGCCGAGCCCGTCGAACGTCGGCGTGAACCTCTCGAGTTCGGGCAACAACTCCAGCCAGCTGATCGCGGTCGTTCGCGATGCCGCCGACAACCCCGTCAAGGGCGCGCTGGTCAGCTTCTCGGCCGTGTCCGACCCCAGCAACGGGCGCATCGAACCAGCCACCGCGACGACCGATTCATCGGGCGTGGCCTCGGTGGCGTTCTTCCCCGGCCCCAACTCGACCGGCAACAACCAGATCCGCATGCAGGCGGCGATTCCCAGCGCCGGCATTGCCGCCGTCACGACGCTGACCGCCTCCAAGCAGGAACTGGTGGTGCGGATCGGTACCGGCAATCTGATCGAGACGCCCGACAGCACCAAGTACGCCATGCCCTGGACGGCGGTGGTGACCGATGCCAATGGCAATCCGGTGATCGGCGCGACGATCCAGGTCTCGGTGGTCGGCGTGCGCTTCTTCAAGGGCCGCTACTTCTGGAACGGCGTGGTCTGGGTTCCGCGCGGCGAGACCTCGTCGCTGCCGCCCTTTGCCTGCCGCAGCGAAGACACCAACGAGAATCTGCGGCTCGACGCCGGCGAAGACCTCAATGGCAATGGCACGCTCGAGCCGGCGAACATCGCGGCCGGCATCGTGAACTCCGAGGGCGGGCGCACCGACGCAACGGGCTTTGCCAACCTCGAGCTGCGCTATGCCCGCGAGTACGCCAACTGGACCGAGGTGCGCCTGCGCGTCACGATCACGACGATCGCCGGAACCGAAGGCCGGGCGGACCGGACGGTTGTGCTGCCGGTGCTGTCGGCCGACGTGACGACCGAGACCAATTCGCCCCCGGGCGCGATTTCGCCGTTCGGCCAGATCGGCGACTGCGCCAAGGCCAACTGACCGCTGCGGGCACTGCCCGCCAGCCGAAACCGGGGCGCGATGCGCCCCGGTTTGTTTTTGGGCGTGGCGCGATCGAGTGCTGATAAGCTTTCCGCCCATGTCAGCGCCAGAGGTCATCCGCTCCCTTCCCGTCCTGCCCGCCATCGAGCCGCAGGCGCCGGCCCTGCCGACCGTTCTGGGTCCGGGGACACCCCTGTGCCTGATCGGCATGATGGGTTGCGGCAAGTCGACGGTCGGGCGGCGGATTGCCTCGCTGATGGGTCGCACCTTCGTCGACGCCGACCGCGAGATCGAATCGCGCTGCGGCGTGCCGGTGTCGACCATCTTCGAACTCGAGGGCGAGGAAGGATTCCGCCGGCGCGAGTCGCATCTGATCGATGAGCTGACTCGCCGCGAGGGCATCGTGCTGGCGACCGGAGGCGGCGCGGTCACCGTGGCCCAGAACCGCGAATTCATGCGCGCCCGCTGCTTCGTCATCTACCTGCAGGCCGGTGCGGCCGAACTGTGGCACCGCCTGCGCAACGACCGGGTGCGCCCGCTGCTGCAGACCGCCGATCCGCGCGCGCGCATTCTCGAACTGGTCAACGCGCGCGATCCCCTGTACCGCGAAACCGCCCATCGCGTGGTGCGCACGAGCCGCCATCCGGTCGAGCGGACCGCTCTCGACATCCTCGCGGTTCTGCCGCCCCCTCTCCAGCCCAACCGTCCGCAGCCATGAGATCCATCCAGGTTTCCCTCGCCGAGCGCAGCTATCCCATCCTGGTCCAGCCGGGCCTGATCGGGCACTGCGATGCGCTGCGCTCGCTGGCCGCGGGGCGGCAGGTGGCCATCGTCACCGACGACACCGTCGGGCCGCTGTATGAGGCTCGGCTGCGCGCCGGCCTGGGCACCGAGCCGGCCAGCGTGCTGACAGTGGTGCTGCCGGCCGGCGAGACCCACAAGACCTGGGACAGCCTGAACCGGGTCTTCGACGCCCTGCTCGAAGCCCGCTTCGATCGCGGCTGCCTGATCATCGCCCTGGGCGGCGGCGTGGTGGGCGACATGGCCGGCTTTGCCGCGGCCGTCTATCAGCGTGGCGTCGATTTCGTGCAGGTGCCCACGACACTGCTGGCGCTGGTCGACTCCTCGGTGGGCGGCAAGACCGCTATCAATCATCCGGCCGGCAAGAACATGATCGGCTCGTTTCATCAGCCGCGGCTGGTGCTGGCCGACCTCGACACCTTGCGCACCCTGCCTGCCCGCGAACTTTCCGCGGGCCTTGCCGAGGTGATCAAGCACGGCGCCATCGCCGATCCGGCATACCTGGATGCGATCGATCGCGACATGGCGGCGCTGCGGGCCTGCGATCCGGCCGCGATGGCGCACGCCGTGGCGCGCAGCTGCGAGATCAAGGCCGATGTGGTCGCGCGCGACGAGCGCGAGGGCGGCGTGCGGGCGATCCTGAACTTTGGTCACACCTTCGGCCATGCGATCGAGGCCGGCCTGGGCTTTGGCGAATGGCTGCATGGCGAGGCGGTGGGCGCGGGCATGGTTCAGGCGGCCGACCTCTCGTGCCGCCTGGGACTGCTGCCGCGTCCCGATGCGCAGCGCCTGGCCGAGATCATCGAACGGGCCGGCCTGCCGGTCCGCGCGCCGCACTGGACCTACGAGCACTGGCTCGAGCTGATGAGCGTCGACAAGAAGGCAGAGCAGGGAGCGCCCCGTTTCGTGGTGCTCGAAGGCATCGGCCAGGCCAGCCTGCGCCGGGTTCCCGAGTCCGAGCTGCGCGCGACGCTCGCCGGGTCTGCCGGATGACCTGCCCGCGGCGCCCGCGCCGAGCGGGGCTGGTTCAGGCCGCGTCAGCCCGTCCTGCGCAGACCGGCAAGGCGCTGTCGCGATGACCAGCGCACCGCTGGCGGCCTACGCGGCCCGGGCGGGCGCAAGCCGGGGCCGTCGCTACGCGGAGCCGCCGGCCGCGCCGCGCAGCGAGTTCCAGCGTGATCGGGACCGCATCGTCCATTGCACCGCGTTCCGGCGCCTCGAGTACAAGACGCAGGTCTTCGTCAACCACGAGGGCGATCTCTTTCGCACCCGTCTCACGCATTCGATCGAAGTCGCGCAGATCGCGCGCTCGATGGGCCGCCGGCTCGGCCTGGACGAAGATCTGATCGAGGCGATCTCGCTGGCCCACGACCTCGGCCACACGCCGTTCGGGCACGCCGGCCAGGACGCACTGGCCGCCTGCATGGCCTCCTGGGGCGGCTTCGAGCACAACCTGCAATCGCTGCGGGTCGTCGACGAGCTCGAGCAGCGCTATGGCGCGTTCGACGGGCTGAACCTGTGTTTCGAAACCCGCGAAGGCATCCTCAAGCATTGCTCGCCGGCCAATGCGCGTCAGCTCGGCGAACTGGGCCGGCGCTTCATCGAGCACCGGCAGCCGTCGCTCGAGGCGCAGCTGGCCAACCTGGCCGACGAGATCGCCTACGACCACCATGATGTCGACGATGGTCTGCGCTCGGGGCTGCTGACGCTGGAAGACCTGCAGACGATCGACCTGTTCGATGACCATGTGCGGGCCGTGCGCGGCCGGTTCCCCGATCTGGCGCAGCGGCGCCTGGTGCACGAGGTGCTGCGCCGCATGATCAATGAACGGATCGAGGACCTGCTCGCCCAGACCCAGGATCGCCTGGCCGATGCCGCGCCGCTCAGCAGCGACGAGGTGCGTCTCGCCCCGCCGCTGGCAGCGTTTTCGCCGGCCATGCTGGCCCGGGTGCGGCCGCTCAAGCAGCTGCTCCACAGCCGCCTGTACCGCCATGAGCGGGTGGTGGCGGTGATGAATGAGGCGCGCGCGGTGGTGCGCGGACTTTTCGAGCGTCTGATGGCCGACCCGGCGCTGCTGCCGGACGAGCACCGGATACGGAATGACGCCATTGGCCCGCGCGCGGTGTCGGACTATATTGCGGGCATGACCGATCGTTTCGCGATCCGCGAATTCCTGCGGATCGCGGGCGATGAACCCGCGGCCGCGGCGCTGCTCGCGTCGCCCCTGGCAGCGGGTGCGCTGCTGGTCGCAGGCCGCATGCCGGCGCGCTGAAAGTCCCGCAGAGGACACCCCGGCAGGCGGCCCGTGAGGCGCTGATTCACCGTTGCACCCAGGAGGATTCCCATGACGCCCACCCGCGGAGTCGCCGCGCTGCTCAATATCGGGCATGCGATCGACCACATGTTCCTGCTGATCTTCGCGACGGCAGTCACGACCATTGCCGCCGACTTCGGGCTGGCCCGCTGGGAGGACCTGATGCCCTTCGGGGCCGGAGCCTTCCTGCTGTTCGGGCTCGGTTCGCTGCCCGCGGGCCGGCTCGGCGACCTGTGGGGCCGTCGGGCGATGATGGTGCTGTTCTTTTTCGGCATGGGCGCCTCGGCGCTGCTGGTGGCCGTCACCCAGGGGCCGTGGTCGATGGCCGCAGCGCTGACCATCATGGGCGCCTTCTCGTCGATCTATCACCCGGTCGGCATTCCGATGCTGGTGCAGGGCGCGCCGAATCCGGGACGGACCATCGGCTTCAATGGTCTGGTCGGCAACCTCGGAATCGCGGTGGCGGCGCTGGTCACCGGCTTCCTGGTCAAGTTCGTCGGCTGGCGCATGGCCTTCGCACTGCCCGGACTGGTTGCGCTGGCGGCCGGGTTCGCCTTCATGGCTGTGGCCCCGCGCGAAACCGAGCCGCCGTCCCGCCGGACCAGCAAGGTGGTCACGCTGCCGCGCTCGGTGATGCTGCGGATCGTCGTCATCATGACGGCCACCGCGGTGACCGGCAGCCTGCTGTTCAACTTCACCACCAACGGCAACGGGCAGCTGCTGCGCGAACGCTTCACCGGCATCATCGAAGATCCTGCCACCCTCGGCCTGATGCTGGCGGCCGTGTATGCGGTGGCGTCTCTGGCGCAGGTCGTCGTGGGCCGGCTGATCGACCGCTATCCGCTCAAGCGGATCTATGTCGGGGTGATCCTGCTGCAGGCGCCATTGCTGCTGCTCGCCGCCAGCGCGCAGGGCTGGTCGCTGTTCTTTCTGCAGATTGCCATCATGGTCTCGATCTTCGGCGCGATCCCGTTCACCGATGCGATGGTGGTGCGCTACGTCGATGACCGCATGCGCTCGCGCGTGTCGGGGATCCGGATTGCGGTGTCGTTCGGCGTCAGCTCGATGGCGGTGTGGGCGCTGGGCCCGATCGTCAAGGCCTCCGGCTTCCACTGGCTGATGCTGCTCATGGCCGGTATTGCCGTGGTCACCCTGGCGTTCGCGATGCTGCTGCCCGACGCGAGCCAGACTTCACCGCAGCCGGCCCGGCCGGAAGCGGCCTGACATCCTGCGCAGCACCGACACCTGCACCGACCGCGACACTGACCAGGCCCTCAGGAGATTCGACATGGCGATATACGAACTGCGCACCTACCAGGTGGTGGTGGGCAAGATGGCCGATGTGGTTGCGCTCTACAAGGCCGAAGGCTATCCCGCCCTCGAGCGTCTGCCGGCGCGGCTGGTGGGCTACTTCACCGGCGACATCGGGGCGCTGAACGAACTGGTCCACCTGTGGAAGTTCAATGACGACGCCGACCGGCGGGCCTTCTGGGCACAGGTGTATGGCGACGAAGCGTTCATGGCCTTTGCCCGCAAGCTGCGACCGATGCTGCTGGCCCAGAACAACAAGCTGCTGATGGCCGCGCCCTGGGGTCCGCACCCCTGAGCGCTGCCTGAAGCGCCGAGTCTGCGCGCCGCCCGCAAGCGCAGACCCTGGGCGCCGCCCGCCAGCGCCGCGTCCCGGCTCAGCCCGCAGGCAGCAGCACCGCCCGACCCGGGAAGGTTCCCGCATGCAGGCGGGCGATGACGTCGTTGGCGTCGTCCAGCGCCATCGTGCGGACCGGCAGCGGCGGCAGCACGCCGGTGTTGGCCAGCGCGATCAGTTCGCGCAGTTCGCCGACGGTGCCCACCATCGAGCCCATCAGCGTGACCGACTTGAACACCAGCATGGCGGGCGTGATCGGCGTCGCGCCGCCGATCAGTCCCACCGACACCATCTTGCCGCCCTTGCGCAGCGCATTGAAGCCCATGGCGAACGAGTCGCCAGTGCCGACAAAGTCGACCGCACCGGCCACGCCGCCCGCCTTTGCGATGGCCTTCAGGGCATCGGGATCGCGCGGATCGATGGTCTGGCTGGCGCCCGCGTCCATGGCGAGCGGCCATTTCGCCTGATCGATGTCCGCCACGATCGGTGAGACGCCCAGGATCTGACGGGCGAAGCGCACGCCCGACAGGCCGACACCGCCGGCGCCGATGATCAGCAGCTTTTCGCCGGTGGGGAAGGGCGCCAGCTTCTTCAAGGCCGCGAACGCGGTCAGGCCGGAGCAGGCGTAGGGCGCAGCCTGCTCGAGGGGGAGATTGCCGGCCGGCACCAGGTATTTCGCGTCCGGCACCATCGTGTACTGCGAAAAGCCGCCGTCGCGCTGCAATCCGAGGTTGCGCGGGTTCGAGCACAGCGGTTCCTGGTCGGCGTTGCAGTAAAAGCAGTTGCCGCAGCCGATCCACGGGAACACCACCACCTTGTCGCCGATCTTCACGCCCTGGGCTTGCGCAGCCGCCTCGGCGCCCTCGCCGAAGGCGACGACCTCGCCGGCAATCTCGTGGCCGAGCACCCGCGGTGCGGCCACGCCGCGTGACAGGTCGATCTTGCGGCCGGTTCCGGTGTCGACAAAGCCCTCGTAGAGCATGACGTCGGAGTGGCAGACGCCGGCGGCGAGGATGCGCACGAGCACTTCGCCGGCGGCCGGCGGGCGCACGTCTTCAATGACTTCTTCCATCGGCTCGCCATGGCGGACCAGCTTGAAGCAGCGGCAGCGATAAGGGGAGGCATTCATTGGGGGTCCTCTCGGTTCGGGTTCAGGGGGGAAGGCGCGGGTCCGTGCGAGGCGGACGGCGCGGGCGCCCGAATGCGAGTGCTTCGGGCTCAACGGCGCGATGTTGCCACAGGCCGACGAGCGCGGTCTCCGGGGCCGGCTGCGGTCATGGGCCGCTGCCTGTGCGGGCCTGGCGCTGTCCGCCATGCCTTTGACGGCGCTTCAAATCCACAAACTTGCCCGGTATGATGCAAGGTTCGTCCGCGTTCGCTTCGCTGCACCGCCGCAATGATCGCCGGGTGACCGGCTCCATGCCTGACGGCAGGAGTCCTCATCCGTGTGTGCATTGCTGCTTGCCGTAAGTGGGCGCTCATGTACCGAACTTGCCAGGGATTGCGCGGAGCGCCGAGATGCAAAGTACCGAAATGCAAAGTGGGCCTCTCCAGGGACCGGAATCGGCCTCCGGCCTGACGCTGACCGCCCAGGGTTTGTACGATCCGGCCAACGAACACGACGCCTGCGGTGTCGGTTTCGTCGCGCACATCAAGGGCAAGAAGAGCCACAAGATCATCGAGCAGGGCCTGCAGGTTCTGTGCAACCTGGATCACCGGGGTGCCGTCGGAGCCGATCCCCTGATGGGCGACGGCGCCGGCATCCTGACCCAGATTCCCGACCAGTTCTTTCGCGAGGAAATGGCCCAGCAGGGCGTGGTGCTGCCGCCCGCCGGCGAATACGGCGTGGGCATCGTGTTTCTGCCGAAGGAGCATGCCTCGCGGCTGGCCTGCCAGCAGGCTGTCGAGCGCGCCGTGCGCGCCGAGCGCCAGGTGCTTCTGGGCTGGCGCGATGTGCCGATCGACCGGGCCATGCCCATGTCGCCCACCGTCAAGGCCAAGGAGCCGGTGATCCGCCAGGTCTTCATCGGCCGCGGGCCCGACGTCATGGTGACCGACGCGCTCGAGCGCAAGCTGTATGTCATCCGCAAGATGGCCAGCCATGCCGTGCAGGCGCTGAACCTGAAGCACGGCAAGGAATACTTCATGCCGTCGATGTCGGCGCGCACGATCGTCTACAAGGGACTGCTGCTGTGCGGCCAGGTCGGCCAGTACTACAAGGACCTGCAGGACCCGCGCTTCGTGTCGGCCCTGGCCCTGGTCCACCAGCGCTTCTCGACCAACACCTTTCCCGAGTGGCCGCTGGCTCACCCGTACCGCCTGATCGCGCACAACGGCGAGATCAACACGGTCAAGGGCAACTACAACTGGCTGCGGGCCCGCGAAGGCGTGATGCGTTCGCCGGTGCTGGGTGAGGATCTGGCCAAGCTGTATCCGATCGTCTATGCGGGTCAGTCCGACACGGCCACCTTCGACAACTGCCTCGAGCTGCTGGTGATGTCGGGTTACCCCATCGCGCACGCGATGATGATGATGATCCCCGAGGCCTGGGAGCAGCACACGCTGATGGATCCCAAGCGGCGTGCGTTCTATGAATTTCACGCGGCCATGATGGAGCCCTGGGACGGCCCCGCGGCGATCGCCTTCACCGATGGCCGGCAGATCGGCGCCACGCTCGACCGCAACGGTTTGCGGCCGGCCCGCTACTGCGTGACCGACGATGACATGGTGATCATGGCGTCCGAAGCCGGCGTGCTGCCGATCCCCGAAAGCAAGATCGTCAAGAAATGGCGGCTGCAGCCGGGCAAGATGTTCCTGATCGATCTCGAGCAGGGCCGCATCATCGACGACGCCGAACTCAAGAACCAGCTGGCCAACAGCAAGCCGTACCGCGAGTGGATCGAGGCGATCCGCATCAAGCTCGACGAGATCGATGCGAAGGCCTCCGACATCCAGGTCGACATGGCGGACACCCGTCCGCTGGCGTCGCTGCTGGACCGGCAGCAGGCATTCGGCTACACCCAGGAAGACATCAAGTTCCTGATGTCGCCGATGGCCCAGAGCGGCGAGGAAGCCATCGGTTCGATGGGCAACGACTCGCCGCTCGCGGTGCTGTCGGACAAGTGCAAGCCGCTGTACAACTACTTCAAGCAGCTGTTCGCCCAGGTCACCAACCCGCCGATCGATCCGATCCGCGAACAGCTGGTGATGTCGCTGGTGTCGTTCATCGGCCCCAAGCCGAACCTGCTCGACCTGAACAACATCAACCCGCCGATCCGCCTGGAGGTGTCGCAGCCGGTCCTCGATTTCGAGGGCATGGCCAAGATCCGCCACATCGAGCACTACACCGACAACAAGTTCAAGTCCTTCGAGCTGGACGTCTGCTATCCGCTGTCCTGGGGCAGCGAGGGCATCGAGGCTCGACTGGCCTCGCTGGCCGCCCAGGCCGAGGATGCGGTCCGCTCGGGCTTCAACATCCTGATCGTCTCTGACCGCAAAGTCGCCGCCGACAGCGTGGCCATTCCGGCGCTGCTGGCGATGAGCGCGGTGCACCAGCATCTGGTCAACGAGGGGCTGCGCACCAACACCGGTCTGGTCGTCGAGACCGGCTCGGCGCGCGAGGTGCACCATTTCGCGCTGCTGGCGGGCTATGGCGCCGAGGCGATCCATCCGTATCTGGCGATGGAAACGCTGGCCGCCCTGCATGCCGCCAAGGGCGGCGAGGCGGCCGCCGAGAAGGCGGTCTACAACTACGTCAAGGCGATCGGCAAGGGCCTGAACAAGGTGATGTCCAAGATGGGCATCTCCACGTACATGAGCTACTGCGGCGCGCAGATCTTCGAGGCCATCGGCCTGTCGCGCGCCATGGTGAACAAGTACTTCACCGGCACCGCGACCAATATCGAGGGCATCGGTGTTTTCGAGGTCGCCGAAGAGGCGATCCGGCTGCATCAGCTTGCCTTCAGCGACGACCCGGTGATGTCGCATTCGCTCGATGCGGGCGGCGAATATGCCTATCGCATCCGCGGCGAAACCCACATGTGGACGCCCGACACCATCGCCAAGCTGCAGCACTCGACGCGCTCGAACAGCTACGGTTCGTACAAGGAGTACGCGCGGCTGATCAACGATCAGAGCGTGCGCCACATGACGCTGCGCGGACTGTTCGAGTTCCGCACCGACCTGTGCACCCCGGTGCCCATCGAGGAAGTCGAGCCGGCCAAGGAGATCGTCAAGCGCTTCGCCACCGGCGCGATGTCGCTCGGCTCGATCTCGACCGAGGCGCACAGCACGCTGGCGATCGCGATGAACCGCATCGGCGGCAAGAGCAACACCGGCGAGGGCGGCGAAGACCCGATGCGCTATCGCAGTGAGCTGCGTGCCGGACATTCGGTGATCAAGGACGGCGACACGGTGGGCACGGTCATCGGCGCCGACCGCATCGAGGTCGACATCCCGCTGAAGGCCGGTGATTCGCTGCGCTCGCGGATCAAGCAGGTCGCCTCGGGCCGGTTCGGCGTCACCGCCGAATACCTGTCCAGCGCCGACCAGATCCAGATCAAGATGGCGCAGGGCGCCAAGCCCGGCGAAGGCGGCCAGCTGCCTGGCGGCAAGGTGTCCGAATACATCGGCAAGCAGCGCTACTCGGTGCCCGGCGTGGGCCTGATCAGCCCGCCGCCGCACCACGACATCTATTCCATCGAGGATCTGGCGCAGCTGATCCACGACCTGAAGAACGTGGCGCCGCACAGCGACATCAGCGTCA